>JBDSJW010000519.1:0-12440 GCA_039917235.1 Kapaibacterium sp. (SeqCode)
CGGAAATCGAGTGATATCGATGTTACGAACGGAGACGTGAAGAGCGGTGTCCTTGAGGGAGAGCGATGTGACGGAATTCTGTGTTGGGGTGGGCTGCGCTCCGCACAGCGAGGCCATACCAATCCAAAGCGCTGCCATGAGCACGACGAAAGGGATCGTTCGGCGAAGAAGTACGGTAAAAGGACCGATCATGAAACGATGCTCGATAACGAAAACAGGGGCAACTGCGAATTCAAGACGCTAGACTACGGCGCGAACATCAGCATTCCTGTTCAATCGACACACTACAAATGGTGTCAAGCAAAAGGGTCTCAATGCCGTGCCAGAGGAATGATACGATCCGGCTACAAACAGTGAGACCCATAACTTCGGGATATGTTTCAGTTGAGCCGGCTCATATCGATGATATAACGCCGACCCAGCCACATGGTTAGTCGATCTTGATCCGGAGAACCGGAGAGATCATAAAGAACGACCGTGACTCCCACGGCGCCGGCTGCTCGCGCAGAATCGGCGTGGAATACTTAGCCTCAAGGAAGAGCCAGTTCGGGATCACCGGGATAAATCCGGAGATCAACAGATTACGGTTGGCGAGCTGCGCGCTCATGCCAAACGGAAAGCCCGACTGGTTAAGATATTCCACCTTGGCGTAGATCCAGTCCTGAAGCTCGGTCGGATGGATCAGCTGGAGATTTTCCACTCCGTTGGGAATGGCGGCCTTGCTGTCGCTGCCGAGAATCGCGCCATCCTTTCCGAGGTGAATATGCTCGTACCGGCCGTTGGTGGTATTCAGCTTTGCAAGCGATGACCATTCAATCTCCTGATACGACGCTCCCAGGCTGATGCGGAAGAAGTGCTCGTAATCGTTCAGCCAGGTCTCCCAGAAGACCGTTCCCTGCGCCACCGTCCGGAGGAAGTAGGCGCTCAGCACGGTATCAACGGTCGGCCGTTTGTCCTTCAGGTAGGAATATATTCCCGCGGTGTTCACAACGCCTGCCTCGCTCAGATTCACCTCTTCTCCCTGCTGCATCTTGCCGAATGGAACCTCCGCGTGGAGCGAGAATCCGATATCGTTTACCTGCGGCAGGCGATATTCAACGTGCGTCAGGGCCTTTGCCCCGATGGTGCCATTCAGCAACCGCGGGGTGATCACGCCGCCAAGGAAATTA
Source organism: Kapaibacterium sp. (SeqCode) (assembly GCA_039917235.1). Taxonomy (GTDB): domain Bacteria; phylum Bacteroidota; class Ignavibacteria; order OLB7; family OLB7; genus JAFDZV01. Next base: position 1,170 of record JBDSJW010000519.1, read on the forward strand.
TCCTGCGGCGTTCCGAACTTCAGACGGTAGGCGGCTCCAAGCATGATCGTAAGGATGTCCGGAACCCCCTTGGCCCGAAGATCGGGGTTATCCAGCCGGATGATCGGATAGCTGATGGCGGCCTTTCCCTGTCCCGACGACCAGAAGTGATACCCGATCTCATCGTCACCGATAAGATGCTCCAGTCGCGCCCCCGTGGTGCCAAGCTGCACCGCCTGACGGAATGCCGAGATGGCAACGAACTGCCGCGCAACCGACGGATAGAAAACACTGCCGATACGATCCTTCTGCGACTCGGTCAGCGGCGATGCCGGCTCGATCACGGTATGCGCATAGGCACGAGCCAGAATCTGCCGGTAAAGAGCCTCTCCAACGTATCGCCGGATGGCGTCCTTTCCGCTGACAACGCCGGTGGCGCCCGCGCGAAGCGTCAGCAACTCCTGCGATTCATTCGGACGGGGGAAGGTGGCCGTGACGGTCATCGAATCGCTTTCCCTGATCGGGAGACCATCACTGCTGAAAATCGCGGCGATCTTGATTTTGAGATCCGCCTCCTGAATCCGCCACCGGGGAAGATAGCGTTCGATTTCCGGATCGAGCGTCTTTGCGCTGTCGATCATAGCTTGAATCTCACGGAGCGTGGGTGCTCCACTCTGGGCAGATGCCGGAGTGCTATGAGTGCCGAGTGAGACCAATACGACCGCGAGGGCGATCAGCACGAACTTGCTCATTCTTCTTCTGTCCTTGCTATAGGGTTTGCTATCGGTATGAACGTTTATTTCTCATTGCCCCACCGCCGCATGACAGCATGGTGGTGGGGCAACTCGCGGCGGAAGCCGCACTATACCGGGCTTTCGCACGACCCGGTAGCCGTTGTCTTACGGCTGCGGTCCGAAGTGATATTTGACGCTCACCGATGGAACGATCAGGTTCGGATTCTCCCATGGATGCGTGAGAAGGCGATCCGACGGACTCAGAGGAGCGAAGTACTTCCCTTCGATCTTCAGGTCGAGCCGACGGTTGATAGCGAACTGAATCCAGACGTTCGAGAGAATCGACTGATCAAAGTACTGAACTCCAAGACCCCACGGAATCGTCGAGCCGGTCTTCATATACTCGATCTTGCCGGAGACGCCGCCATGATTGAAGTTCTCCCCCTTGACCAGATGCGTGGGAGCCGACGAGCCCGATGAGGTGTCGATCGTGGCCGAGGTGTCGATCTGGCGCGTGAACGCATCAACGCCGTAAACGGTGCCGCCGATCTTCAGACGGAAGAGATGCTTCGCATCAGCGTCAGCATAGAAACCGAAGGAGTAGTAACCCTGGAAGGCGTAGCGGATAAGGTATCCCTGCTCGTTCAGGTTTACATCGGCGGGAGGCGTGTAGAGCTTGATCTTGTCGGTATTCGCCTCGCTGAAGGTATAGCTGCCGTAGAAGTTGAAGAGGCCGGAGTTGTTGAGAATCGGCGCGGCGAAATCCCCCGAAAGGGCGATACCGTAGCCGCCGATGACCTTCTGCCGGTTGGAGCCGATGCCGCTGGAATCGAGCGTGTTCCCGCCGAAACGAATCTGCGGAAGGACGGCGCCCACCTTGATGTTCTCCAGAATGGCGTTCAACGTCAGACGACCACCCCAGATGGAGGGATAGTTGATCTCGTCGAAGTTGTTCCGAAGCTCCACGCCCCAGTCAGCCTCCGGCACCGGAAGCGTATCGCTGGTCACCTTGTAAGCCATAAACGACGCCAGAATATCCGTGCCGACGGTTACTTCGTACGGATACTCGACGCTCGCCGGAGTAGCCGAACCAAGCTGCGGCAGCGTGGGATCGCCCGTGAGGATGTTCGCCGCTTCAAGACGAGCCGAATCCTGACTCCGGAGCGGACGGCCATTGCTGATGCTCAGCAACACATGCGGGAACCGCTCCTCGTCAAGATAGGTGGCGCGCACGCGCGATGTGGGGACAATAACGATATCCGCAAGGTTGCGGAGGTCGTTCATCCTGTTATTAAGGCTGGTGCTACGGTCGGCAACTGCGGTCTTGAGATCACCATACAGCGTGGAATCCGCGGTCTGGAGATAGTTATAGACATCGATGCCGGCCAGTGGCTGCCCCTTCAGGATAAAGTCGCCATCCTTTTCATCGCCGCCGAGCAGAGCTATCAACCCTGGGTTTGCCTTGTCGCGGGTGGCGACAAGGTAGTAGACCTTCGGGTTGCTGTTCAACTGATTCACGATCCGCACGGCGATCTGCTGAACCGGCTCAATCTCCTGATCTTCCATGTCATCGGCCGCGATGCCGAACAGCGAGGCCAGCGCCTCCTTGAACTTCGCGAGATCGCGTGCGGGACGCGGGCTGCGGGCAATGCGGAGAACGCCGTTATAGGCATCTCCACTCCACCCATCGGGAGTTATAGATGCCAGCGCAGCGCCGAGCTCGGCGCTATCCTTCGCGGAACCGCGCTTCAGCGGCTCCAGCAGGCGCTTGCCGAGATCCTCCTCGACACGATAAATCCCAACTGACGACCATTTGATATCGTCGAGCGAACGACTGAGAGCGGCCAGAGAGCGGCTGAGCCGCAATTTCTTCTGAACAGTGTCTCGTTCCTGAGCACGGAGGGGTGTGGTGACCATGAACGCGACGCCTGCGAGAGCGACGAACGCTGCATATGTCACCTGCCGGGCGATAGGTATCCTCATGAGGTTGTTCCGTGAATTATATGTGTAGGATATGCTTCAGCAAACGAGGCGCAAACGGGGAACAACTTAGGAAAGATCGCCGTTCCGCCGAAGCGCTTTGTTACATGCGTGGGAGCTGCAACCCGCCGGAACAATGCGCTGGCGGGGGGCTGCGAATATACGATGCGGGAGCATCAACTTTTCGATCGAGTTACCGAAACTCAATATGATTCTATCGATAACGCCTGCCTTGATCCGGCAACAGATACCCGTCATCGGCTATAAAGGCTCAGACTCCGGGATACAACGGCCTTCTTCAGATCACTATACAATGTGGGATCAAACGTCTGAAGATAATTATAGAGATCAATGCCGGCGAGCGGATGCCCCTTCAGGATGAACTCACCATCGTTCTCATCTCCTCCCAGCAACGCTATCAGCCCCGGATTCTCCCTGTCGCGCGTGCAGATCAGATAATAGATCCGCGGATTGCTGTTATACCGATGGACTATCCGGGTCGCCACCTGAAATAGCGGCTCGGCGTCCCGATCTTCGATATCTTCCGGTGCAATCCCTAGTAAGGAAGCCACCGCAGTCTTGAAATGCAAGAGATCAGGGGCCGCATCCGGGCTTCGGATGATCCGTAGAATCCCATTGAAAACATCACCATTCCATCCTTCCGGAATGATCTGATTAGAGAGGAGGAGAAGCTCCAGGCTGTCGCAGTATACCGGGGGATCCATGTGCACTGCTCCGTGAGTATGATCGCACGGATATGGACTCTCCAGTGGCGCCATCAGGCGCTTTGCCAGCTCATCATCAACTCTGTAGACATCAACCGATGCCCACCGCAGATCATCCAGCGACCGGCCAAGTTCCGACAGCGACCAGCTAAGATCCTTCTTCTCCTGAACAGTATCACGTTCCTGAGCGCGGAGGGGTGAGGTGGGGAGGGCAACGAAAAAGATCATCGCCGCGCCGGCCACCAACCGGGCAAAAGAGATACTCATGAGGTTACCTCCTGAGCTACGTGGGGAGATAAGTTTTCAAAAAACGAGGCGCCCGGGCAACAACACCGAGACTGAAAAGATGCTCCGCCGGAGCGCTTGAATATTCCGAATAAAACCGGCCCGCGATCACCCGGCCCGCCGCACGAGCGGGGTCGAAGGCTCCTATAATCCTTCAAGGGCTTACACAACCCCGCCCGACGTCTCCGCCGGGCGGGGTGCGAATATACACTTCGACCGCGTTAGCGAACGGACACGGTTGTTGTGATCGACATCCCCTCGGTGGAAGGCTTCCCCTTCCCCTGAAGGTTAAGGCCGATATCGAACCGCTTGCCGTTCAGATCCTTCATCGCCTTCTGGATCTGGGTCCAGGTCTTGGCGCGCATAAAGAGCTTCCAGGTCTTGTCGTCCGAACCCTGTTCGATGCTCACATCAAGCCCGTACTTGGAGCAGTCCTCGCACGATGCGGTCACCGTAACAGGGAACTGCTGGTTGCCGATCGGCTGGCTGATCATGATATCACCCGACTCGAAGACAAGATGCGTCGGCTTGATCTGGAACTGGACATCGTATCCCTGGCTCCCCGGATCCATGATCGGTTTCGGGAACCCGACATCCATCTTCCGCTTTTCGAGCGGGATAATCGCCCCCTGGTTTTCCTGATTGCTCAGCAGAAGCTTCCACTTGCTGGTATCGGAGGTTCCCCCCGGCTTCCAGTAGACCTTCGTCAGGATATCCTCGGCCTTGGTCCCGTCAGGAATCACCAGCGCCGGGCTCTTGGCAACCTTCACTCCCGGCACATTGAGCACTTCCTTGCCGCGAACCCAGACCTTCGTCTGATAATCGTTCGACGGGATATAGGTGTTCAGCCACTCGCTCGAAGGATCGTAGGCCTGTCCCACGGTGGCGGAAAGCCCACGCCACTTGCCGGTCCCATTGCCTTTGATATCAGCCGCCCGAAGCGTCGGCTTCTCCACCATCAGGATCTTCTCATCCTTGGCGGGAACCGCCGCGCCGTTTGCCGCGGTGACGGTGATCTTGGTGCCGTTCGGTGACGGCTCAGGCCTCTCAATTTCAGCGCTATACAGGTTCTGGGTAGGGTCAATCGGCTTCAAAGGGCCACCGGAGAAATTCTTCGAGGCCTCCGTGGGACCAACCTTGACCTGGACCGAGAACGGAGCAACATCGTACCAATACACCGTATCGCGCGAGGCGATCGTCACGTATGGCTTCGAGGGAGGCGGAGCCTCCGGACGGATCACGTGAACGTTAAAGGAGGTGCTGCTCTGGTTCTCCGGCATTTTCTTATAGGCATCCGGCGACAGGAGGGTCTCGACATACTTCTCGACCTGGTCGTTGTTCACCGCGCCAGCCTTCCCCTTCTCCTTGGCAAGCACTTTCTGTACCTGATGGAGCTGCTTTACCGTCAGCTTGATGTTGCCGATGCGGATCGTATCGTCATCCTTCACCTCGCCGTTAACGCCGAGAATCCGGTTCGTCTCCGAGTAGAAGCGGAGGCGATACCAGCCCGGGCCCGAGTTAGGCTTGAAGTTGACGCTGAAGACTTTTACGCGCCGACCCTTTTCAACCTGGAGAAGGGTTTTCTCCTCATTGAGGGAGAAATAGGGCTCACCCGGGCTGGCCGGGATGCTCCCTCCGAACTCCTGCCGCGGGATTTTATATCCATCTACCGTCGTCCCAAGGAGAGCCTTGAAGATGACATTGCCACCAACGATGTCGGTGGTATCATCCCCCAGAACATCCTCCGTCAGCTTGTCGTTCGCGATGTGGGAGACAACATACTCCAGCTTGGCAACGTCGTCGCCATGCACGGAATCTCCCGGATGTCCCGCAATCGGGTATACCACCTTCGGGTCGCCAACGGCGACGGTGATATCGTAGTTCCGCTTGTCGGCATTCGGATCTTTGTCGTTAAGAACGATGTTATCCTTCGGACTTGCGGTAATGGCTTGAACGCCACTGCCGGTCTGCAACTGCGAAAGGATCGTTTGAACGATCTGAATCGCCTGCTGTTGCTGCTTGCGCAGCCCTTCCTCAGCCTCATCGCGCTCGATGAAGATGATCAACAGTTCGAGAATGACCGCAAGGTATAGAACGAAGTAGACCTTGCCGGCTCCGCCTTTAGACATATTCGTTTTCCTTTCTCATGGAGAGACGGGTGAGTACAGATGCGGTCGCGAAGTTCAACCGGGATGATATACAGTAAACGACAAGACTGGAGAGTTCCGATGTGAGCGTCGAAGAATCGAGCGTGCCGACGATTGAGAGCGCATCGACAACATCGATGAAGAGAAGTGTGAAAGCGCTCAGCCTGTTCCGTCGGCGAATCTCCCAGACCCGGCATGGGCCAGGTGAGCGCTCATAAAGAGTCGCAAATATACGGATTATTACGCCGCGTTGGGAAATAGAGGTCGCATCGTAGAGCGATAATACAGCGCGGTCCAGCTACAAATCAAGAAAAATTTCTCTTTGGCGATGATTAGACCCCTTTCCAATGCTCAACCACCATTCACGCGCACCATCACAAACCGCTTACCATCGTTGGACTCCACCTGCCGTACGTTATTACGACGATGGATTATCGGAATATTGCCGCCCCCCCGAATCCTCCGAAAAATCGATCCCAGGGGGTATATGCGCGCATCCCGAGTCCGCTACACAATGCGGAGATTGGCAAATTTCAGCATCAACTGCTTCCTCCCCGCCGTCTCGAATCGGACCGTCAGCTTGGTCTTATCCCCCTTCCCCACCATCGCCTCCACCTTCCCGCGACCGAACACCGCGTGGAAGACATTGGAGCCCACCTGGAGCGTCTTCGGCGTCTGCGAGAAATCGTCGGGAAAGTCCTGATGATCGATCAGTTCCGGCTCCTTCGGCTTCGGGCCCGCGCGCCGCGCCCCTCCGGCGGATGGAAGCGTCCCCCCGTAACCGTAGCGTCCCGGCGCCGGACGCGGCGGCGCCGTTGCGTTGAACTCCAGCAGCTCATCCCTGATCTCGTTCAGGAATCGCGACGGCGTGGGATAGCTCAACTCCCCGAACCGGTATCGTCGCTCGCAGTTCGTCAGATAGAGCACCTCCTTCGCGCGCGTCACGGCCACGTAGAAGAGGCGGCGCTCCTCCTCCAGATCCTCCTGCTGCTGCGAGGAGTTCCCGACCGGAAACAGCCCCTCCTCCAGCCCGGAAACGATCACCACCCGGAACTCCAGCCCCTTGGCCGAGTGGATCGTCATCAGCGTCACCCGCTCGGAGGATGAATCGTAGCTGTCGGCCTCGGAAAGGAGGGAGATTTCCTGGAGATACTGATCCAGCGTCACCTCCCGGTTTCCCTCGGTATACTCGGCGATATGGGAGAGAATCCGCTGCACGTTATCCCACCGGGCGATCGCCTCCGGCGTCCCCTCATCCTTGAAGCTCTGCAACAACCCCGACTCCGCCAGCAGGGTCCGCGCCAGCTCCGCAGGAGTCATATCCCCAACGTGGTTCCGGTACAGATCGATCATCCCGGCGAACTTCGAGAGCATATTCCCCACCCTCGGGGTCAGCTCCGGCACCCGCTCCGGGTTGCGCGCCGCTGCCATCAGCGACATGCCATGCTGCGTGGCAAAGTAGCGGAGCCGCTTCATCGTGGTCTCCCCGATCCCCCGCGCCGGCGTGTTGACCGCCCTGCCGAACGATTCATCATCCCGATCGTTCACCACCAGCCGGAGATAGGAAAGCGCGTCCTTAACCTCCTTGCGACGGTAGAACGCCACGCCCCCCACCAACCCGTACGGGATATTGCTCCTCCGCAACGCATCCTCGATCGAAAGCGACTGCGAGTTGGTCCGATAGAGCACGGCGATATCGTTCAGCGTCTTGCCGGTCCTGACCTCCTTCTGGATCATCCTGACGATCTCCTCCCCCTCCTCCCGCTCATCCCGCAGGGTGATCACCCGCACCTTCTCCCCCTCCTGATTCTCCGTCCAGAGCGTCTTGTCGATCCGCTGGCGGTTGTTCTTGATCACATCATCGGCCGCGGCAAGGATGGTCTGGGTGGATCGGTAGTTCTGCTCAAGACGGATGATCTTGTAGTCGGGATAGTCCTGCTCGAAATCGAGGATGTTCCGGATATCCGCGCCGCGGAACTTGTAGATCGACTGCGCGTCGTCCCCCACAACGCAGATGTTGCGGTGAAACGACGCAAGCATCTGCACCACCACGTACTGCGCCCGGTTGGTATCCTGATACTCGTCGATCAGGATATAGCGCAGCCGTTCCTGATAGCTCTTCAGCACATCCGGGAATCGCTCGAACAGCTCGATGGTCTTCACCAGCAGATCATCGAAATCCATCGCGTTGTTCGCCCGCAGCTTCCGCTCGTAGCTCTCATAGACCAGCGCGATCTTCTGCTCCAGGGCATCGCCGGCGCGCGAGCGGTAGAGCGATGGGTTGATCATCGCGTTCTTGGCGGCGGAGATCCGGCTGTGAATCATCTTCGGCGAGAAATCCTGCGTGGAGACGCCGAACTCCGCCATCGCCGTCCGCACCACGCCAAGGGAATCGTCGCTGTCGTAGATGGTGAAGCTGGAGGTGTAGTTCATCTTCTCCGCCTCGCGACGGAGAATGCGGCTGAAGACCGAGTGGAACGTCCCCATCCAGAGCGGCCGTGCCTGTTCCTCCCCCACCAGTTGGGCAATCCTCCCCTTCATCTCCCCGGCCGCCTTGTTGGTGAAGGTCAGCGCCAGAATATTCCACGGCTTCACCCCGTTCGCCAGCAGATAGGCGATCCTGTAGATCAGCACGCGCGTCTTGCCGGAGCCCGCCCCCGCCACAATCAGCATCGGCCCGTCCACGTTGGTCACCGCCTCCCGCTGCACCGGGTTAAGCTCGTGGATGAAATCGATCACGCGATTGCTCTCCTCCGCCGTCGGCGCCGTGTCGGGCTGGTTGGAGAAGATGTCGAGCGTTGCGCCGTTGTCCGCGCGTTTCAGTGTCAGTTTTGCCACGGATGGATGCGATAGAAGGAGTGTGAAGGATGACGTTGTTCAGAGTTATTTCGAATGCCCAGACTCTTCAACAACGATCAGCCGCAAGGCGGCCGAGCCTGAGCGATTGAGGCGTCCTCACGGACGCCGCAGTGAGCGAACGGCGAAGGACAACGCCGCGGATGACGTTGTTCAAGAGTCTGACGGTTAGCTCCAGCCGGCCGCCACCAGCGACGGCTGCATCGATGTATCGAGCGATCCGATCAGATCCCGAACCGAGTCGATCTTCTGTTCGACAAGATATTTCTCGATTCCCCGGGCAATCTTTACCCCCGCCGCCGGATCGATGAAGAGCGCGGTCCCAACCTGCACCAGCGACGCGCCGACGATCATAAACTCGATGGCATCCTCCGCGCTCATGATCCCGCCGATGCCGATGATCGGAATGCGTACCGCCTTGCGGGCTTCGTACACTTTCGCCAGCGCTATCGGCTTGATCGCCGGGCCGGAATAGCCGCCGGTGATCGTGGCGATCTTCGGCCGCCGCGTGCGGACATCCACCGCCATCCCGATAAAGGTGTTGACGCACGAAACGGCATCGGCCCCCTCGGCCTCGCACGCCCGCGCGAATTCCCCGATCGATGTCACATTCGGCGTCAGCTTGATCGCCAGCATCTTATCGGTCCGCCGCCGCAGCTCCCGCGTGATCTGCGCCACGGAGGGACAATGCGTGCCGAAGTTAAGGCCGCCATCCTTGACGTTCGGACAGCTTACGTTGATCTCGTAGCCGGAGACCCCCTCATGCTCCTCGCACATCTCCAGCACCTCGCAATACTCCTCAATCGAGCTGGCCGCGATGTTGACGATCGTGGTTGCGCCCCGCTCGCGGAGCAGCGGGAGCTTGCTCTGAAGGAAGACATCGACGCCGACATTCGCCAGGCCGATCGAGTTGAGCATGCCGGCCGTGGTCTCGGCGATCCGCTGCGGCGGGTTGCCGTCGCGCGGCTTGCGGCTGATGCTCTTGGTCACCACGCCACCAAGCTGCGCCACGTCAAGAAACGCCTCGCACTCAAGGCCGTAGCCGAATGTCCCCGACGCGGTAAGCACCGGGTTCCTGAACGTTACGTTGCGGATCGTGATTTCAGTAGAGGGCACGGGAGGATCGGAGATATGTGATTGCAGGATTGTTCATCGATAACGGACGGGATGCCGGAACCGGAAGCATCGCGGGAATATATCCCCCATGAACGCTTAATGAACCGACGGAAGCGAATCGAGGATGATATCGCGGAAATCGTAGTTGGGGCCGTGCGTGCAGATCAGCGTATACTTCCTGTCGCCCGTCCCCATCTCAACCGGACATCCCTGGCAGATACCGATACCGCAGGCCATCTGGCATTCAAGCGAAACCTCCAGAGCGATTCCCCGGGCGGTGCAGAACCCGCCGAGCGCGGAGAGCATCCGGTTGGGGCCGCAGGCGAAGACGCGAAGATCGGAGTCCCCCTCCTGCTCAAGATAGTGTTCAAGCGCCCCCACCACATTCCCCCGGAAGCCGAGCGAACCATCGTCGGTGGCAAAGCGCGGGTCGATCAACCGCCCGTCGTTGGCGATCATCCCGGCGGTTCGCGCGCCGTGGATGTTGATCACCCGTTTCCCGAGCAACTCCAGCGCGGCCCCCAGCACCGGCATCGGCGCTATCCCGACTCCGCCGCTGACGAGGATCGCCGTGGCGTACTCCCCCTCGTAATGGAACGGGACGCCGAGCGGGCCAAGCACATCAAGCGGATCGCCCGGGCGCTTCGACGCGAAGATGGCCGAGCCTTTTCCAACGACGTTATAGATGATCTCCACGCGATCCCCTTCAATCCTGTGGACGCTGTAGGCCCTTCGGAGAAGCGGATCGAGCGAGCTGTTCGGCTTGATATTGAGGAACTGGCCCGGCCGGGTGGCTCCTGCTATCTGCTCTGAAGCAAACGCGAGCGTATGGACATTGTCGGCAATCTGCCGCGATTCGAGGATTGTAACGGTCTCTTGGAACATGGTGGACGCCAATTTAGGAATTCATCCGTTGCCGATGGGTCTCTTATTGGTTATTTCTTGTTCCTCCGCCCCGCCCCATTGCGACGATGCCCCACCGGGTTTCCGGCGAGGCATGCCACGATTTCTGTTCGGACCCGGGACGTTCCGCCACGTTATTTCTTCTTCCCGGGCGGAGTTTTCGGCTTGGGGACCACTGCTGGCGTTCCGCTCGGCGCCGGCTTTTTCGGCGGGACGGCCTTTGTGGTTCCGCCGGAGGGCTTTGCATTTGATGATGTCGAATCCTGCGGCTTTCCCCCCGGAGCCGAGACATCCTTCGGCGCGTTGTTCTGGGTCTTGCCGGTTTCCGGCGATCTCCCGGCCTGGGCATTTCCCTGCGGCGGCTTGGCCTCCTCCTCCTTGTCAGCCTGAGGAGCGTTCTTCGGCGGCGCACCGCCGGCCGGAACCGATCCGGCGGGAGGAGTTCCAAGCCGGACGTTCCCCCCTCCGGCCGGGTTCAGGCTTCCCGGCTTTCCCGCACTCGGCGAAGGCGTGCCGTTAGGCCCCTGAAGCCCCCCCCCCACGCCA
>JBDSJW010000520.1:0-4167 GCA_039917235.1 Kapaibacterium sp. (SeqCode)
GTTCACGGTGATCTGATAGAGCTTGCCGCCGGCCGCCAGGAAGTAGGCGCGGCTGGAGACATCCTTTGCCCCCTGATAGCTGAAGACGTAGGCCGGCTGTCCGCCCAGCGAGGTCTTGGTGGCCGCGCGACCGCCAAAACGGCTCTTGTTTCCCTCCACGACCTTATCAAGCGTAACCGTGGCATCGAGCTTGTCCACGCCGACCTGGAAATAGGAATCGTTACGGGTGCCGGCGAAGGAGACCTCCGTCAGCTTCTTTCCGCCGCCGTGCGTGCTGGGGGAGAAGTTCCCCGGATAGCTGATCTGGAAATGCGGGTTGGCGAACGGCTTCAGATCGGGCGCGGCGACCTCGACGACCTGGGAATCGCGGACAGCGCCGCCGGCGTGGGAGGTATCGGTGCCGGTCTGGGTTATGGAGAATACACCGGGCTTGAAGCTTGCGCGGGCGGTATCGAAGATCGCCGCGTAGTTGCCGTACTCGCCAATCACCGCGGTTTCCAGATACGTTACCGAGCCTTCGGTCACCACATAGTAGCGTTCCGCCTGGAACTTGGTATCCTCCACCTCGAAGCCGTAGCTGAGCTTCGTTGCGGGCATGCCGTTGATGGAAGTCTTCTCCGGCGCCTTGAAGACCGATGCATCGGTAAACTGAGCGTGAAGCTCGCTGATGGAGCTGTCCATCGCCGTCTGGTCCCCCTTTACCGAGCGGATCTCGATCTTGGCGCCCCGCTCCTTGTTCGGCTTGAAGGTGGAGAACGCGTCGGCCACGGAGGTGCGGGAATAGATGTCCACCTGCGTGCCGGCCTGGCTGGCGGGCTTCCAGTCCGACGGATAGCGGACCGAGAACTTCGCAAGGTCATCGGTAAAGGTGGTATAGCCCTTTACGGCGGGCGGCTGATCGTCAGTTTTCCCTTTGCAGCCGACCATCAGCGTCGCGATTGTGATAGCCGGAACAAGAGCCAGAAGGCTTCGTTTCATAGGATGTTTAACTCCAGTGAATGTGTTGAATTCAAGTAGTGCCGAATGCGATCTGCATGAGATGCCCCGAAAGCTCCAGATGGACCGGGCGTGCATCCCGGGAATCGAGGCCCGTTCAGGGCATGTTGGTATAAGCCCAAAGATATCGACTCCCGGGGAAACAGAAGCAATTCCATGCGGTGAAATCGCTCCATGCTCCCCCCCGATGCCCTGGATTGATGGCCGGAGCGATTTTACGCAGCCGACATTGCGTCGGGAGATGTACGTATCTTGGAGGCCGGGGGCGCCAGCATGATTACTACAGGCCGAGCACAATGCCGTTGTTGACCGACGCTACATTTGTCGTTACCGATATAGAAACCACGGGGCTTTCCCCCGATAAGAACCGCATCACCGAGGTTGCGTGCGTCTATGTGCGCGGTGGCGAGATCGTGGAGGAGCGGAGGACGCTGGTGAATCCCGAGCAGTTCATCCCGAACGAGATTCAGAAGATGACCGGGATCACCAACGCCATGGTCTTTGCCGCGCCGAAAGGGGGAGATGTCTTTCCGCAGATCAGGGAGTGGATTGCCGAGGATGCCATTTTCGTTGCCCACAACGTATCGTTCGACTACAACTTCCTTCAGTCATCCTTCCGTCGCCACGGCATCGATGAGATGCGGCATGCGAAGCTCTGCACGGCGCGGCTTGCGCGGCGGCTGCTTCCGGCGCAGAAGCGCTGGGGGCTGGGGCATCTGACGGCGCATCTCGGAATCAAGGTGCAGGGGCGGCATCACGCGCTGGGGGATGCCCGCGCCACCGCGCTGGCGCTGATTCAGATGATTGAGCTGCTTCAGGAGGAGCACGACTGCGAGACGGTGGAGGATCTCCTTTCGATCCAGTACCAGACGATGTCCAACTTCCGGGAGCTGCCGAAACATATCAAGGCGCTTGAGCCGGTCCTCTCCGCCCTTCCGCCCCGCCCCGGAGTGTACAGGATGATCGCCGCGCGTGGCGAGGTGCTCTATATCGGCAAGGCGAAAAGCCTCCGCGACAGGGTTGGGAGCTATTTCCGCCACGGCGCCATCCACACAAGCAAGATTCGCGAAATGGTCGGTCGGGTGAGGAAGATCGAGGTTGAGGAAACCGGCTCGGAGCTTGGCGCGCTGCTGCTGGAATCGCGGCTGATCAAGGAATATCAGCCGAAATACAACACGATGCAGAAGCGTTACCGTCGCTACGCATTTCTCCGGCTCACCACCGGCAACGCCTATCCGCGCGTCGATTTTTCACTGGAGATAGAGCCGGATGGCGCCGAGTATTTCGGCCCGTTCCGGAACCGCGACGCGGTGGAGGCGATGATCGAGACCATCAACCAGTCATTCGGCCTTCGTGAATGCGCCGGCGATATCATCCCGAATGAGAATATCGTCCCCTGTTTCTATTATCAGATCAAGCGTTGCGGCGCCCCCTGCGCGGCATTACAGAGCCCCGGCGACTATGCCCGGGAGGTGGATCGCGTCCGTGGATTCCTTTCCGGCGCCGACACGGGAATCATATCGCTGCTGGAGCGGAAGATGACGCTTCACGCGGAGTCGCTGGAGTTCGAGGAGGCGGCGGCGCTGCGGAATCGCGTTAACGAACTGCGGAAGATTTTCAGGAGCGAGGAGCGGATTGCCGAATCGATCAACCGCAATAATGTGATCATTATTCTCCCCGCCGCCGAGGAGGGAAAACGGGAGATATTCCTTGTCCGCTTCGGTCGGCTGGCGGCCCAGGTGGTGATTGGTACGCGTCCTCCCGCGGCAAAGCTGGCGAAGCTGGCGAAGCGCCATTATTTCGATGGGGCAACCGCGCCATCGCACTGCCGTCGCGAGGAAATTGACGAGATCAAGATTATTGCGAGTTATCTCCATCTCTACCGCGACGCGGGACGGTTTATCTACGTGGAGGATGGGGAGAGCACGGAACGGGTGGTGGAACGGGTGGTGATGGAACTGCGCGGGGAGCGGAGGGAGCCGGTTGCCGATAATGCAGTTGAGTGATTACACGTCGGGATCGCCACGAAATATCCCGTACAGGCTGAATGTGATACAGCCAATCCCGCAGACGCCAAGCAGGATAAAGACCATATTACCATAGCGTTCAGCCACGCCAAACCTCTGCATCAGCCACCCGAGCAGCAGCCCGATGGGAATGGAGCACGCCAGCATAATCCCCGCCGTGCGCAGCATATATATCCAGCCACGCCGTTTTTGTCCACTGGCCCGTTCAGCGGTATTGGTATTCAGGGTTTTCATCGACGTGTGTTGGAGTTCAGGGGGCAATTCCTTTCCGCCATTATCGGTTCTTTCTGGCTTCACGGGCACTTCTCAACGGTAGTGGATATTTCTCCGGGGTGTCAATCCATGCAGACCGGACCGTTGCGAACATACAAATCTTTCCGGTAGATCAATGTCCGGCCCCGGCCGGATGATGTCCCGTGACAGACATCCCACCCTCTGCATCGCCAGTTGGTGCCATATCCCTCCTCTAGCGCACGATCATCAACGACCGCACTCCCGTCGCGCTTCCCATCCGATATCTCAGGAAATACGATCCGCTCGGAATGCCGGCCGTCGAGATTTCGACATGCCCGTCCGCCGCAATGGAGGGATCAAGGCTGATCGACCGGACGCTCTGGCCAAGCGGGTTGACGATATCGAGTTCGATGGGAGCATTGCCGGCGGCGGCGATATCGACCTGCACAAGATCACGGGCGGGGTTGGGGGAGATGGTAACGGTCGTCATGCCGTTGGCCGCCGGATGTTCATCAACCGAGAATATCCTTCTTCTGATGGGCAGATAATTTCCGTAAACATCCTTGTGTCCGGTTCGCGAGTCGAGCCAGATCATGAAGAGCGTATCCCCGCGGAAGGCGGCGGAGATATTCGTCACGCTGGCGCGCCTGGCGCTTGCCGGGATATCGGCCGCCATAACGTTCAGTTGTTTATCGAGAAAGGTGACGCGCACGCCGGAGTCGCCGCCATAGATGAGCGCCCATGAGGAGTCGCGAGGATTTTCGACGATGCGATACTGGGCCCCCGCCTCCGGAATCCGGGTCGCGCCATGGGCGATGCGTCCGCCGGTGAAATCATAGATCTCCATAGTGAGTTCCGTAGGATCATCGGCGGCGAAAAACCTTCTCATCAGATACGGGCCCAGAACTCT
>JBDSJW010000521.1:0-8260 GCA_039917235.1 Kapaibacterium sp. (SeqCode)
TGAGCGGTGAGCAAACGCATCTCCGCGAGGTCCGATGGCCGGAAGAAATCGTAGACCTTCGGCGGTATCAGATAGAGCTTCTGAACAAGGAGGTAGCAACCGCTGATACCATGAATGGCAAGGATCCCGAGCAATGCGGCGGGATACGCCAGCGGCGGGGCCGGCCGGAGACGGAGGAGTTCGCCCACGGGAAGGGACTGGATCCGGTGGACGTAGAGGGTGGGCAGGAGCATCAGGCCAAGCTGGGAAAGGCCGATCGCGAGCAGAGCAACCTGCATGTGCGATTCCACCACCTGCCTCAACGCCACCACGATGATCACCCCGCCGATATTGGAGAGGAACGTGAGGGCAAACGCCGTCATCAGCCCGAATCGGATCGATGATCTCGGCGGCGGGGAGGCCGGGGGAGGAATGTCCACGGAAGGAGAAAAATGATATGAGGAACGGGCCATCTCCGCGTGGAGATCAGACCGTGATCTCCTCTCCGCGCTCGTTGACGACCTTCACGGGGCAGATATCCTCCAGCTTTTCGCGGATCGCCCGGGCATCGCCGGCGATCACCCCCACCATCCGGTCGGGACGCATGTAGCGGCGGGCAACATCCAGCAACTGCTCGCGCGTAAGCTCGCGGACCTCCGCCGGAAAACGCTGGTAGTAATCGTGCGGAAGGCCGAACAGGGCAATCGCGCGGACAAAGCTGGCAACCTGCCCCGGGGTCTCTATCTGCAACGCCTGCGAGCCGATGATGTAGCTCTTCACCATCTCCAGCTCGTTCTCCGAAACCGGCTCGGCGGTGATCGCCGCAAGCTCGTTGAAAATCTCCCGCAGCGCCGCCTCGGTAACGCCGGTCCCCACCGATGCCGCCACCGATATGGTGCCGGGCATCAGCAGCGAGTCCACAAGCGAGCGGGCGCCGTAGGTGTAGCCGTTCCGCTCGCGAAGGTTGTTGTTGATCCGGCTGTTGAAGTAACCGCCGAACAGCGTGTTGATCGTGATCATCGCGATGTAGTCGGGATCGCGGCGGGCAAGGCCGGGGGCGCCGACGCGGAGGGCGGACTGCACGGAATCGGGCCGATCGACGATGACGATGCGGGGAAGGCCGGTTCCCAGCACGGGGGCAAAGCTCATCCGTTCGGGACGATTGCCACTCCACTGGCCGAAGTGTTCCTCAAGCATCTCCAGGAACTCCGGCACCTGCACATCGCCGGCGGCCACGAAGAAGGCATTCCCCGCGGTGAAATATTTCTGATGATATCGCGAGCACTCCACGCGGTTGATCTTCCGGAGCGAATCCTCATTCCCGTCGATCTCCCTGCCGTACGGGGCATCGCCATGGATCTCCCGCCGGAACTGCACGGATGCCAGATAGGCCGGATCGGAGCGATGCTGTTTCAGCGCCGCGATCGACTGCTTCCGTTCCCGCTGCACCTCATCGGCGGGGAATGTGGGGCGGAGGACAACATCGGCCATGATGCTCAGGGCGCGCGGAAGAAACCCGCTCAGCACCCCCAGGCCGATCGTGGTCTCATCACGTCCGGCGCTGGCATCGAGCGATGCTCCAAGGTAATCGATCTCCTCGGCAAGCTCCTGCGCGGACATCTTCCCGGCGCCACTGAGAAGGAGGTTGCTGGTGAACTCCGCCAGCCCCGGCAGCTCGCCATCGCTGCTGGCGCCGCTGCGGATCACAATCTGAAGCGAGATATAGGGCTGCGCGTGGTTCTCCACGATATACACGGGGATGCCGTTCTTCATCGTGTGAAGAGCGAACGTCGGGAAAAGCATCTGGCTCTGCTTCCCCGGCTTCGGCGGACGGGTGCGGTCGATCGTTTGCGACATGATTCAAGGATTTAATGTTCCCGCCAAACTACGGGAAGTAGGGGGAGGTTTCAAACCTCTCCAAACGTTGGGGACATTGGGGACGTTTAAAACGTCCCCCGACAGTCTGCTATGTCTTCTGCGACGCACCGGTGGCGGTCCCGCGTCGTTTCTTTCTGGATGCCTGATAATATTCCACCACGTTCGGTTCGGCGCCAAGGAGGTAGCGCCGGGCAACGCGCTGGATATCCTCCACGGTTACGCTGGCGTAGAGATCGGCCTCCCGAAACGCGAGCAGCGGATCGTTCAGCAGCATGGAGAAATAGGCAAGGCGATCGGCCCGGTTGGAGATCGACTGAAGCGAGTGGACAACCCTTGTCACCTTCTTGTTCTTCACCTTCTCCAGCTCCCGCTCGCTCACCCCTTCCTCGGCAACGCGATGTATCTCCAGGCGGAGCGCCTCCTCCAGCTCCCTCGGCATCACGTTCGGCTGCTGCGCCACGGCGTAGACGTAGAAGATCGAGCCAAGCTCCCCATCATCGATAAAGCATTCCGCCTCCGACGCTATCTCCTGGCTGTACTCCAGTGTCTGATAGAGTCGCGAGCTTTCCCCCTCGGCCATGATCGCCGTAAGAAGTTCCAGGGGATAGATATCATGATGGTGGATTCCGGGGACGTGATATCCCAGGAAAACCGCGTTGAAGGGGATGATATGGCTGTCGATTCTGACGCGCGCTCCATGGCGCTCCAGCTCCGGGTTCACCACCGGCCGGACCACGGGATCGCCGGCCGGAATCGGCCCGAAATAGCCCTCCACCAGCTTCCGCGCCTGCTTCGCGTCAAAATCCCCGGCAATCACCAGCATGGCATTCGATGGGATATAGAAGCGCTGATAGAACGCGCGGACATCCTCCATTTCCGCCGCGTTGATATCCTCGATCGAGCCTATCGGCTCCCAGCTGTAGGGATGGGAGGGATCGTAGGCAAGCTCCCGCATCGCGATCGTGGCATCGCCGTAGGGGACGTCATCGGTGCTCTGTCGCTTCTCCTCGATTACCACATTCTTCTGCGTGACAAGGGATATCTCCTGAATGGCGAATCCCGCCATCCTGTCCGATTCCAGCCAGAGCCCGAGCGCCAGACGATCGGCCGGGAGCGAGATATAGTAGTCGGTGATATCGCTGCTTGTGAACGCGTTGTTATCGCCGCCGACGGAGGTGCAGAAGCGATCGTATCCGCCACGCTCCACATGCTGCGAGCCATCGAACATCAGATGCTCGAACAGATGGGCAAACCCGGTCCGTCCCCGCTCCTCGTTCTTGGAGCCGACATGGTAGAGGACGTTGATCGTCACCATCGGGGTTGAGTGGTCCTGGCAGAAGACCACCTGGAGGCCGTTGGCAAGGGTAAACCCGGTAAACGGGAGCGCGGCGATATCTATCCGAAGAGGATATGTTCTGCTTGGGGGGAAATCGGGCAAGGTGGGAGTCATCCTCATACAGGCATTGTCAGGGACATAGGGCGACAACTCGAAGGATCGGGATCATCGTTCCGGCTCATCCGTCGCCGTGGAGGAGCCTGCGGGCAAGGCGCTTACGGCGGGCATTCCGCGCTGGCCGGCCGGCGTGAACTCCGCCGATTTCCCTCTCGGAATTGAAAGGGTCCGCCACGAGGCGGATCGACGGTGTTTTGCAATGTAGACTATTTGGCCGACATGAAGCGAATTGTGGAGAAGCTGCCGGTTGATTGCCTCCATCACCGTATGCGCCTCGCCACGGATGGTGATGACACGGAGAAGATCATCCTCCGAGAGCGCTTCGATGCCGGCGAAGAGGAGATCCCATCCTCTTCCCCAGATATCCATCAGCGCCTCCACGCTCTCCCCGCCGCCGATAAATTCGGCATCCCGCCCCCGGTTTTCCTTCTCCCCATCGGTCGTCAGGAAATCGGTCCAGCGGGAGATCATCGCGCCGGCGATATGCTTTACAAGGATGGCAATGCTGTTCGATTCGGGATCGGGGCTCCAGTGGAAATCCTCGATATCAAGCTGCTCCATCGCCCGCTCGGTGCTGGTCTTGAGTCCCCTGAAGTTTGAGAGGACCGTATCGAGATAGTGCCTGCTACTGGTCATTGCCTGAGACGCCGGGAAGATAATAGAGAACGGCGGCAACCTCCGGGCGGAGGTACTGTTCCGCCACGCGCCGGATATCGGCGGCGGTAACGGTGGTGTATTCGCCAAGGATATCGTTGATGCGGGAGGCATCGCCGCAGAGAACATGATAGTATGCGAGCGTATCAGAGACGCTCTGGAGCTTGCTGAACGATGTGGCGAAGGAGGTGTGGATATGATTGATCGCCGCCCCAAGCTCCCGTTCGGTAACGCCGTCACGCCGGACCGCCTCGATCTCCCGCCAGAGTTCCGCCTCCACCTGCTCCGCGGTCGCCTCCTCGGACGCGGTTGCCAGCGCCACGAACATCCCCGCCCCCTCCATGTCGATGGAGAACGCCGAGGCGTTCTGCGCCACCTGCGAGCCGTAGACCAGCGAGCTTTGAAGGCGACTGGATCGGCCGCGATTCAGGATAAGCGAGAGGATGCTGAGCGCGCGGGCATCGGCATTGCCGATCGGCGCGCTCTGGAACCCGATATAGACGGATGGCAGCGGCACCGGGGCAACGATCGTTTTCCGCACCTGCGCCGCCGGCTCCCTGACCACGATGGCGGGACGCTCGATCTCCTCCCCCTTCTGGATTCCGCCGAACATCTCCTCCACCATCCGGCTGACCTCATCCTTCTCAAAATCACCGGAGATGACGAGCGTTGCGTTGTTCGGAACGTAAAAGACCTGATGAAACGCCTGCACCGCATCCAGCGGAGAGGCGTCCAGATGCGCCATGTCGCCGATGGGGCTCCAGCCGTAGGCGGTGCCGCCGAAGAGCATATCGAGCAGCGTCATGTACCAGAGGCCGTACGGGGCGTTGTCGTAGCGCTGTTTCCGCTCCTCCTTCACCACCGAAAGCTGATTCTGGAAGTTCTCCTCGGTCACCTTCAGCGACCGCATTCTATCGGATTCCAGCCAGAGCGCCAGCCCGAGATATTCCCTGGGCACCGTCTGGAAATAATTGGTCCTGTCCTGCCCGGTGGTTGCGTTAAGGGAGCCGCCCACCCCCTGGATATAGGAAAAATGTTCGGTCTTCGCGACGTTTTCCGAGCCCTGAAACATCATATGCTCGAACAGATGGGCAAACCCGGTCCGATCGAACGACTCGTTCTTCGAGCCGACGTGATACCAGACAAGGACGTGGGCGATGGGCGCCTTCCGATCCTCATGGAGTATCACATCAAGGCCGTTCGGCAGCGTATACCGCTCAAACTGGATCGTCGCCGATCCGCTGTGAAAAGCCATGGGTGATGGTTCGGGTCTCAACTGATTCATCGTCTGAATACGAATTAGAGATTTGTTTTGATTTCCCAGAAGATATCGCTCCGCAGCTCCGTAATCCACTTGCTGTACTCGGCATTCTGCTTGTAGAGAAGCGCCAGCCGCTCCAGCTGGATGCGATCGGCCACCGGATCGAGCGTATGCGCGGGAATGCGATGCGCCAGCCGGACGATCTGATACCCGTTTTCGGTCGGCGAAATCTGTACCGGCTGCGGATCGGTGACATCCCCCTCCTTCATCCCGGTGATCGTCGACTTCATATCCGCCGGAACCTGCTCCACCGCGATCTTCCCAAGCGATCCGCCGTTTGCCTTGGACTCATCATCATCGCTGTACTTTCTGGCAAGGTCGGCGAAGTTCGCCCCTCCCATCGCCTGCTCCTTTATCGACTTCAGCGTTGCCATCATCGAGTCGCGCTCGGCATTGCTCTGATGGAGCGTCAGGAGGATATGGCGGGAATGCGTGGCATCGCCGCGACGGTCCAGAAGCTGGATGACATGGATGCCGTACTGCGATTCGACCGGATTGGAGATCTCGTTGACCTTGAGCTTCCTGGTGGCATCCTCGTACTCCTTGACAAACCGTCCCTTCTCCACATATCCCACATCTCCGCCGCTGGAAGCCGATCCGGGATCGGCGGAATAGCGGCGGGCAAAATCGGCGAAATCCCCACCGGCCTTGAGCGAGTCGATGATGGAGCGGGCAAGCGCCATGGTTGCGGCCTTTGCCTCGGGGCTCGGCTTCACCAGCAGCACAATGCTCTGCAACTCCACCTGATCGGGAACCTGCGGGAGCGAATCCTTGTAGAGGCGGTAGAATTCCTGCACGTCGTTATCGTTCACTTTCAGATCGGCGAACCGGCGCTGGCGTTCCCGTTCGGTCAGGAACTGCTGGCGGATGATCTCCCTGGATTCCTGCCTGATCTTCGCCATCGACATGCCGTAGGCCTTCTCCACGCGCGATGTATCTCCCCCCATCCGCTCCACGATCGTCCCCACCTGCCGGTCCACCGCGCGGGCCAGCTCATCATCCCCCACCGTAAGGCTGTCCTCGCGGGCGCGGGCCAGCACCAGCTTCTCATCGATGATCGCGTTAAGGATTTCCCGCTGGATCTTCGGATCGGCGGGATCAACCTGCGCGCCTCCCCGCGACGGATTCTGGCGGGCGTAGAGGGCGGCCTGCTGATAGACATCGCTCAGCAGCACCACCTCGTTTCCCACAACCGCGGCAACGCCGTCAAGGATCTGCCGCTGGGAGCCGGGCGTGCCGGTTCCTCCTCCCGGGGAAAGAAGTTGTGCCGAGGCGATCGCCGTTGAAAGGGCTATCCCTCCAAGCACCAGCGCGAGAAGAGAGCGGAATGGGTTCGAACGCATAACTGAGTGATATTGAAGGAGGCTCCGGCCGGGGCCTTGAAATTTCCTGAACGCTAACCAACAAGAAACTGGACGCCATGAACGGGGAACGCAACAGACGCCCTGAACCCGCGCCCCGCCGAATGTACGAATAGAACGGATCACATACCCTTTTCGTGCCGACGAAAAAAGCAATAAGGGGGGCACCGGCGGGCGCCTCCCCTTCAAAGTCATCGATGCGCATCGCGGCGGAACCGCGACGATTATTTCCCGGCAAGGGCCGCGCGGAGCGTCTGATCGTTGATCTTCACGTGATACTTCAGCCGGAGGGTATCCAGCCATTCCTTCTGAAGCTGCTTCTGATATTCCTCGACGTAATCCCCCTGCACCTCCGTCTTCGCCTCGTCGTAGGTCATCTCCCGCGCCGGCTCCACGCTGTTCACCCTGATGATGCTGTACCCCCCCTGATAGGAAAACGGCTCAAGGATATCCCCGGACTTCGGGTTCGGCTGGCGGTCCAGCACCTGCTTCACAAGGTCGGCATTTTTTGCGATGGCGGGCTCCCAGTGCCCGGCGCGTTCGCGGTAGCCCTGGCGCTGCGTGTTCCGCGCGGCGAGCGTATCGAACGGGACGGAACCTGATTTCCCCTGCTCGTAGAGCTTCTTTGCCTCATCCTCCTTGTAGACCAGGATCTCCGTCAACCCCAGCTTCGTCGGGGTCATGTACTTGCTCCTGTGCTTCTCGAAGTAGGCCTTCCCCTTGGCGTCGTCGTAGCCCTGGTTGAGTCGCTTCCAGACCATCTCATCCTCAAGGTTGAAGATCAGGATGCCGTCGCGGAACTCCTGCATGAGCGTGGCGAACTCCGGGTATTCCGTCTCCAGGTTCTTCGCCTCGTCGGTCATCGCCTCCTGCTCGTGGAGGGCGTAGAAGGAGTTGCGGACGCCTGCGCGGCTCAGCGCCAGCGAGTGAAGTTCCGGCCGTGCCTTTATCGTGTCGATCCACGATCCCACCGTGTAATTGGCCCCACCGTAATGATAAAGCGTCTCACCGCGAAGCCCCCTGCCGATTCCCCCGGCCCAGCCGGTATCGGCGGTGGTGGCGTTCTGGTTCAGCGCCGCCAGCATCTGCCCGAAGATATCCTCGTTCACCCGCATCCCGTGCTTGTCCACGACGCTCCGCACGAACTGCGCGCGATCCTCGGCAAGCAGGCGCTGCTTGTAGAACTGGCGGATCGTCTCCTTCTCCTCCTCGAACGTCGGCTTGCGGCTCTCCAGACGCTTTACGATATGATAGCCGTACTGCGTCTTGATGATGTTTGATACCTCGCCATCCTTCAGCCTGTAGAGCGATTCCTCGATCGCCGGCTCCAGCTTGGCGTTCTTCGCCTCGAAGCCGAGCGAGCGGGTATAGTAGACCAGGAAATCACCACCGTTCTCCCCGCTCACCTTGTCATCCGATACCTCCTTTGCAACCTTGGCGAAATCCTCCCCCTTCCTGATTCGCGCCAGCGCATCCTCCGCCTTGCGACGGCTGGCATCGTTGACGCTGGAATCGGAATTCGGCGGAACGGCGACCAGGATATGGGCCGCGCGCACCTTGTAGCGCGTTGAGCGGTCCAGCACCTTTACGATTACGAAGCCGGCCGGAACCCGC
>JBDSJW010000522.1:0-7267 GCA_039917235.1 Kapaibacterium sp. (SeqCode)
CGCGACGGCGGCCTTGCCGCTCTTCTCGATGATCTCGTCCTGAACGGCCTTCGGCGCCGCCTCGTAGTGATCGAACACCATCGAGTAGATCGCGCGACCCTGCGTCATCGAGCGGAGGCGCGTCACATAGCCGAACATCTCGGACAGAGGCACCATTGCCTTGATCACCTGAGCATCGGCACGTCCCGTCATCCCCTCGATCCTGCCGCGACGCGCGGAAAGATCGCCCATGACATCGCCCATGTAATCCTCGGGCGTTACCACCTCGACGTTCATAATCGGCTCAAGAAGAACCGGCTTTGCACGGCGGCATGCCTCTTTGAAGGCCATCGACGCCGCGATCTTGAACGCCATTTCCGACGAGTCAACATCGTGCATCGATCCGAAGTGAAGCTTTGCCTTGATGTCCACAACCGGGAATCCGGCCAGCACACCGTTGCGCATCGACTCTACAATGCCCTGCTCCACCGGCTTGATGTACTCGCGAGAGATCACACCGCCGACGATGGCGTTGATAAACTCGAACCCCTTCCCCGGCTCGTTCGGGGAGAACTCGATCACAACGTGACCGTACTGCCCCTTGCCACCGGTCTGGCGGACGAACTTGTGCTCCTGATCGATCGTCTGACGGATCGTCTCGCGATAGGCCACCTGCGGCTTGCCGACGTTCGCCTCAACGCGGAACTCCCGCTTGATACGATCGACGATGATATCCAGGTGAAGCTCGCCAACGCCCGAAATGATCGTCTGCCCCGTCTCCTCATCCGTCTTGACGCGGAACGTGGGATCTTCCTCCGCCAGCTTGACCAGCGCCTCGCCCAGCTTGTCCTGATCCGCCTTGGTCTTCGGCTCGATCGCCTGATCGATAACCGGCTCCGGGAACTCCATCTTCTCAAGGATGATCGGATCGTTCTCGTCGCAGAGCGTATCGCCGGTCTTCGTGGACTTCAGGCCGACCAGGGCGACGATATCGCCGGTCGAAGCCTGATCGATATCCTCGCGATGGTTCGCGTGCATCTGGAGAAGACGCCCGACACGCTCCTTCTTTCCGGTGATCGAGTTAAGAACATACGAGCCCGCGGTGAGCGTTCCCGAGTAGACGCGGACAAAGGTCAGCTTGCCGACGAACTTGTCGGTGATGATCTTGAACGCGAGACCGGAGAACTTCTCGGTATCGGAAACCTGGCGGACGATATGATCATCCGTGTCGATATGATGTCCCGGCGTCGGGCCGATATCCAGCGGCGACGGAAGGAAATCGATGACAGAGTCCAGAAGCTGCTGAACGCCCTTGTTCTTGAAGGATGAGCCAAGGAAAACCGGGATGATCTTCACCTGAATCGTCGCCTCGCGAAGGACCTTGCGAACTTCCTCGACCGAGATCTCCTCGCCGCCGAGATACTTCTCAAGCAGCGTGTCGTCAACCTCTGCGACCGCTTCGAGCATGGCGGTGCGGTACTCGCGTGCCTGCTCCACCATATCGTGCGGGATATCGATCACATCCCACGACGAGCCCTGGCTGGAGTCATCGAAGATATACGCCTTCATCTCGATCAGATCGACAATGCCCTTGAAGATATCCCCCTGACCAACCGGAAGCTGCACCGGAACGGCGTTCGCGCTAAGACGGTCCTTCATCATCTCAACGACCTTCAGGAAGTCCGCACCCACGCGGTCCATCTTGTTCACAAACGCAAGGCGCGGCACATTGTACTTATCGGCCTGGCGCCACACATTCTCCGACTGCGGCTCGACGCCACCAACGGAGCAGAAGAGCGCGACCGCGCCGTCGAGGACGCGAAGCGAACGCTCCACCTCGACCGTGAAGTCCACGTGTCCCGGCGTATCGATGATGTTGATGCGCTGCTCGTGGTACTGCCCCTTCGAGCCCTTCCAGAAGCAGGTGGTTGCAGCGGACGTGATCGTGATGCCACGCTCCTGCTCCTGCTCCATATAGTCCATCGTCGCGGCGCCATCGTGCACCTCACCCATGCGATGAAGGACGCCCGTGTAAAACAGGATGCGCTCGGTGGTCGTTGTCTTTCCGGCATCGATGTGGGCCATGATGCCGATATTTCTCACTCGATCTAACGGATATACGCGGGGCATAGGATTATAATGACTAATGCGAGTTGATAGTTCTTCTGTTCGTAAGCTTGTTCAGACGATCATCGGTTATCCATACGTGCGGGTAGCCGCTCGTCCCCGGAAGACACGAGCGCGCGGGCAGCCAATATTACCAGCGGAAGTGAGCGAATGCGCGGTTGGCGTCGGCCATGCGATGCACATCCTCGCGCTTCTTCACCGATCCACCCTCACCGTTCGACGCGGCAATCAGCTCGCTGGCGAGCTTCTCATCAAGGCTCTTCTCGCGGCGGTCGCCGGCATACTTGATAATCCAGCGGATTCCCAGCGCGATGCGGCGATCGGGACGAACCTCCATCGGCACCTGATAGGTGGAACCGCCCACGCGGCGCGAGCGAACCTCGACGGCCGGCGATGCGTTGTTCAACGCCTTGTGGAAGATCTCGATCGGCTCCTGCTGCGTCCGCGAGCCGATCAGCTCCAGAGCGCCGTAGAAGACACGACGTGCGGTGCTCTTCTTGCCGTCGAGCATCAGGTTGTTGATAAACCGCGCGACGGTGATATCGCCATACAATGGATCGGGGAGAACCCGACGCTTTTCAGCGCGTTTCTTTCTCATTCTGCTGTGTATAAATGATGATTCGACTTATCTGATGCGATCTTCTGCCCCACCTGGGGGATCAGTCAGCCCGTACCGCCGGAAGCGTCTTACTTCTTGGGACGCTTCGCGCCGTACTTCGAGCGGGCCTGCATCCGCTTGTTGACGCCCTGCGTGTCCAGCGTGCCGCGGATGATATGATATCGAACGCCCGGAAGATCCTTGACACGACCTCCGCGGATCAGCACAATCGAGTGCTCCTGAAGGTTATGACCCTCTCCCGGAATGTACGCGGTAACCTCGATGCCGTTCGTCAGACGAACGCGGGCAACCTTGCGAAGCGCCGAGTTCGGCTTCTTCGGCGTGGTCGTATATACGCGGGTGCAGACGCCACGGCGCTGCGGGCAGGAGTCGAGAGCGGGAGAATTGCTCTTGTAGGGCTCTACCTGGCGCCCCTTCCGGACTAACTGATTGATGGTCGGCACAGCTTGGAACTCTCTATAATGATCGAAAATGGATCGTTCGAAATAAGGAAGCTGGCAAATATAGGCATGCCCCCGAACATGAGTCAAGCTCGGGAGCGGCGTATTGCTCATTGTTTTGTTACGGAACGTGTTGAACAGCCCCACGACGGAGCCGTTTCAGCCACGTTATTGACCGCACGCGGAGTCAAAAGATGACGAACACAATGACGGATTATTTCCCCTTCGGGGTGTTTGTCCCCGCGGGGGGCGTCTGTGCGCTTGGCGTCGGTCCGGGATTGGTCCCCTGATTCAACCCGCCGGAGCCGCTCGGTCCCCCGTTCATGGTGCCGTGCGGGTTTGCTCCCCCCTGCCCGTTGGTCGGCAGATCCACGGGGGGCTGCGGGGCTTCGGTGATATGATAGCTCCCCTTCTCCCACCGAAGCCAGGTGATCATCGGCCGGTCATTGCCGTGGCGAACCGTCATCACCACAAGGGTATCGATCTTCATGATCTGATACTCCTTGTTCAGCTTGCCAGCGACCGTATCCTTGTTCATCGCTATCATTTTCGCGTAGGCATCCCTCCCCTTCAGCGGCTTGATGGAATCCCATTTTGCCCGCGCATCCGGGGGCAACTGGTCCGCCTGCCCCTTCATCCGCTCGATATCCAGGTCCAGGTTATGCCTGAGCGTGGTATCAAGCATGTCGTAGATCTTGGCGCCATTGGCCGAGTTGATCGTCTCCACCCAGTTCTTGTAGAAATCCTTGGGATCGGGACGATTATTATCGCCGCAACCGGAAAGGATCGCCGCTGAGATGGAGAGAAGAGCGATCACGGCCAGGGCCGTGCCCCGGAATCGTATGGAAAAGAAGGTGCTCATGGATGCATTACCCGGCGATTAAGCGTAGAAAACGCAAACCTACGGCTTTTCGGGTTGCCGACAACGATTCCGTTCCATCATCATCCGGTTGTAATCATTGCTTTCAATTGCGTTCGTCGGAAAACCGATCGTGGCCGGAGGCTGGCCCGCCGGTTGCGCGTCCACAGGACGGGAAACCTCCCCGAGAGATAACTTTGGCCGATTCCCCTCGAACCGTAACTTGAGCCCATGCGATCCACACCCGTTCTCCATCCGCCAGAAACGATAGTTCTGGATGGCGTGCCGGTCACCTATACGGTCCGCCGAAGCCCGCGCGCCAAGCAGATGCGCATCACCGTCTCCGCGCATAACGGCGTTGTGGTAACGCTCCCGGCACGGCTTAAACGGTATGTCAACCCCGAGGAGATTCTTCGCGAGAAGAAGCTCTGGCTCCTCCATCACCTTTCAACGATCACGATCCCCACCCCACCGGCGCCGCTGGCCGATGGCTCGATCATCCATTTTCTTGGACACGAGCTGCGAATCGTGATCGGCAAAGACAACAGCCGGCCAACGGTGAAGATCGTTGAAAACGAGATGAGGGTGATGCTCCCGAGCGATTTCTCCGGCGATCTCAAGGATGTGGTGAAAGCATGGATTCGCGATGAGGCTCAACGCATTATCAATCGCGAGGCGGAGCGGCTGGCGCCGTTGATCGGCGTTCACTACAACCAGCTGACGGTGCGCGACCAGAAAACGAAATGGGGAAGCTGCTCGAAAAAGGGGAATCTCTCCTTTAACTGGCGACTGGTCCTCTTCCCGCCGAAGGTGATCCGCTACATCGTTATTCACGAACTCTGCCACCTCCGGCACTTCAATCATTCCCAGCGCTTCTGGGGGCTTGTGGAGCATCACGACCCGGCATTTGAGGACTCCATCCAGTGGCTGAAACACCATGGGATGCGGATGGAAGGGGATCTGCGCTGAGACTGCGGATCGTGCCGCATCGTAAACCTGAAAACTAAAGCCGGCGCCATAGGAGATATCACCCCGGCGCCGGCTTTAGTGTATCATGGACAGGTTCCGCGATTGCTATCGCACCAGCACAATCGGATAGGTCGCCACTTCCGACGGAATCATCAGCCTGAGGAAATAGGTTCCGTTCGGCAGCCCTTCCAGGCGCACCGCCTGCTGCTGCTCTCCCGGCTCACGCTGGCCGTTGTAGATATCACGCACCACGCTCCCCTGCTGATCGATCACCTGAATCGTGACTGTTCCCCGCTGCCGCAGCTGATAACGGAGCGTTCCATCACCGCGCATCGGGTTTGGGGCGAAGCTGATGATGCTGGTAAGCCGCTGTTCCGCGGCATCGTCCACGCCCGCCTTTCCGGTCGGCGCGCGATAGCCGGTCGGCGTAAGAGCCGTGGTATCACCGCTGATCACGATATCGGGAGCAACGTCGCGATACGTCCCATTGCGCCGGGTGTCGGGGCTTGTGTAATAGACCGAGCAGCATCCTTTTTCAAAGACGATATCGGCGATGCTGGCGAAGACGGAGTCCATTGCCGAGGCATCGCGGACGGAGAAGTAGCGGCCACCGGTTCCGGCTGCAAGCGCGCGGAGGGAGTCATCGGTATCCAGCAGAAGGCCGATGGCAAAGACCGGCACGCCGGCGGCTTTTGCCCGCGCGATCACTTTCTGAATGCTCCGTTCCTGCGATTTATTATCCTCACCATCGGTCAGCACCACAATTGCCTTGCGGCGGGATGGCGAACGGAGCGTGATATCATCCACGGCCCTGATCACCGCATCGTTCATGGCGGTCCATCCCTCCGGCTGAATCCTGTCGATTGCCGATTTCAACAGCGGCTTGCTCGATGTCCAGCTCTGGTCCAGCGTCGTGGAGAGGCTGAAGGAGTAGATGGCCGCCTCATCCCCCGCGTCCAGCTTGTCCACGAATTTCTTGCCGGCGCTGCGCGTGTAGGTGATCCTGTCCGACGTGCCGAACGATTCCTGCATGCTGCCGCTCCTGTCGAAGACCATCGCCACCGAAACGTTGCTGGAGCGCTCGGAGCAGTCGATCCGGTCGATCGGCACGCGCATGCCATTCTCGGTAAGCACCAGATCGTTGCCGAAATTCTCGTAGCGCACGGAATCGCGCATCACCTTCAACGCCAGGCGAATCGTCGGGAAGCCGCTTGAGTCGATGCCGCAGAGTCGCGCATCGATATTCGGCAGCTCCTCGATCAGCACATGCAGCCTCCCGCTGTTGTTGGCGTGCGCGTCCTGTTTGACAAACCCCTTGAAATTCCAGTCGACCAGCGACACGCCGACCCGCTGGCCGTTCCCCTGAATGATGGTGGAATACCGATGCTGATCATTGATCGGAAGTTTCGGCATCGGCTGATCGTTGATTCTGAGGCCGTGGGAGTTCAGCATCCGCTGGTCGCCGACGTAGATCGGGTAGCCCTCCGTAAAGACGCGCCACTCCGGCTTTGCCCACTCCTCCTGCGGAAAGGAATAGATCCAGACCGGGTCCACGCTGCTGTTGACGGTATCCTCCCACATAGAATACGTCCCCCACGCGGTAACCCGGTAGCGATGCGATGATGATGTTGCGTCGGGCGTGTGGAGCGTATCAAACGAACGGGAGTCGATATCTAGCTGGTACGGAAAATTGCGCTGGGCGAAGAGCGATCCCGAGGCGAGAATCAGGAGCGCGAACAATGTTGCTATCGGTCTGAAATGTAGAGCATGGTTCATGGTAAATCTCCAGGCATGTCAACGGAAAACGTTGTTGAAATCAAGACAATGCCGATGGAGACAGCGTGACCGGGCGAAGGTTGAGTCGGAGTGATTTTTTTTAACGCGGCGGCGATATCGGAGAAAAAAAAGAGCGGACCTGCATTCGGGGGGCTTAGGGCAGGCCCGCTCAGAGTGAACGGGAAAGGTGTTCCTTTACCGACACATCATTCAGGAATCAATAGCCATCAAGACATTTGGAACACCCACGTAGACGCCACCAAAGCCGCGCTTAGTGCGGGCCGTGGGGCGGGGATACAGTTTTTCACTTCGGCGTTGCAGGCGCCAGCGGACACCGCTCAGCCACAAAACGGATAGATCCCGTCGGGGGAGGGAGTGCGCTCTATTTTGTGTAATAGGTCCGGCGTGATATGACAACTTCTTATCGCAGTCCCCATTGCTCCGGCAACGCCGCCGGGAAGTGGATGTGCAACTCCCGCACGATCGCCTTCCAGTCCA
>JBDSJW010000523.1:0-5179 GCA_039917235.1 Kapaibacterium sp. (SeqCode)
GGTGCGGCATGTTGTAATCAAGCTGCACCGTTCCAAGCTGCCACTGCCGGCCGATGGCATCGCGCACCATAAAGTCGATCTTCGGCCCGTAGAATGCCGCCTCGCCGATGCCGATCGTGTAATCCAGGCCCGCCGCTTCCGCGACCTCCTGAATCGCCTGCTCCGCCGTTTCCCACAGCTCGTCCGCGCCAACGTACTTCTCCTTGTTCTCCGGGTCGCGGAAGGAGAGTCGCACCTTGAAGTCGGCGAATCCGAGGACGCTCATCACAAACTTGATCAGATCCAGCACGCTCCGCATCTCCGCGTTTACCTGATCCGGGCGGATGAAGAGATGCGCGTCATCCACCGTAAAGCTCCTGACACGGGTAAGGCCGTTAAGCTGTCCCGATTTCTCGTAGCGGTAGACCGTTCCAAACTCCGCCAGGCGGAGCGGCAGATCGCGGTAGCTCCGCGGCCGGCTGGCGTAGATCTGGCAATGGTGCGGGCAGTTCATCGGCTTCAGGAGATATTCCTCATCATCCTCCAGCTTGATCGGTGTAAACTGGCTCTCGGCGTAATACGGATAATGCCCGCTGGTGCGATAGAGATCCAGGTTGCCGATATGCGGCGTCACCACCGGAGAGTAGCCGCGTTTCCGCTGCTCGCCGCGGAGGAAGTTCTCCAGCGTCTCCCGCAACACCGTCCCTTTCGGCAGCCAGAGCGGAAGCCCCTGCCCGACGGCCGGCGTGATGATGAAGAGATCCAGCTCCCGCCCGATTCTCCTGTGATCCCGCTTCTTGGCCTCTTCGAGCATCGCCAGATGTTCATCGAGCTGCGCCTTCTTTGGGAAGGTGACGCCGTAGACGCGCTGGAGCTGCTGCCGTTTCTGGTCGCCGCGCCAGTAGGCGGCGGAGACGGCGGTGAGCTTGAGCGCCTTGATCCGTCCGGTTGAGGGGATATGCGTGCCTCGGCAGAGATCCGTGAACTGCCCCTGCCGATAGAGGGTGATCTCGCGATCCTTGAACTCCTCCAGCAGTTCCAGCTTGTACTCGTCCCCCTTTTCGCGGAAGTAGGCCACGGCATCCTCCCACGTTATCGGAACGCGCTGGAACGCGTTGTCCTGTTTCGCCAGCTCGGCCATCTTCTTCTCCACCACGGCAAGGTCCTCCGGCGTCAGCGCGTGGCCCCCCGCGATATCCATGTCGTAATAGAAGCCGTTTTCCACCGGCGGGCCGATGCCGAACTTCGTGCCGGGGTAGATTGCCTCAATCGCCTCGGCCATAAGGTGGGCGGAGGAATGCCAGAAGATCGCCTTCCCCTCATCATCGTTGAAGGTGACAAGGCGGATGTGGGCGTCCTCGGTGATCGGTCGGCTCAGATCGTAGGGCTGGTCGTTGACGAAGATGCCGAGCGCTTCGCGGGCAAGGCCCTGCGAGATGGAGCCGGCGATCTCCATGCCGGTAACTCCGCTCTCGTACTCGCGGGCATCACCGTTCGGTAGTGTTATGCGAATCATATCCGTTGGTCGCTGTCTGAAATGCAAACAGGGCGTTGAGCGCACGCCTGTACACGCTCATTGCCCTGCTCGATTCAGCATTGATTGGGTAGCCATTACAACAGGCGTGTCATTGAATTGCCCAGAAGATAATGGAGAGGAGGGGCACGACGCAAGCGGCGGATGATGCTGTGGGGGAGATGATTCCGGGGAAGTCAGGGATCGGCGGGTTGATCGTTATCTTGCATGATC
The DNA here is from genome assembly GCA_039917235.1 of Kapaibacterium sp. (SeqCode). Classification (GTDB taxonomy): domain Bacteria; phylum Bacteroidota; class Ignavibacteria; order OLB7; family OLB7; genus JAFDZV01. The sequence goes on from JBDSJW010000523.1 coordinate 1,727, forward strand.
CGACATTCCCATATACCAGCTACGGTGGAGAGACATGAGCGATATTCCCGAGGATGATTTTGCCGACGACGTTCCTGTAACGCCCCGGAATCGGAAGTTTGACTGGACCTTTCTGATCGGCGTGGCCTACTCCGCCATCGTCCCCGTGGTGATACTCGGGGGAGGCTCACTTCTCGGGCCACCCGCCGTTAAAGACTCCAACGGGATCATCGTGATCGCGGTGCTGCTTCCGATCCTGATGGGGCTTGCCGCGGCGTTCGGATGGCGAAAACCGGATCTGAGCGTTTGGCAGGTGATCGGATGGACCGTCGGTGCCTTCTTTATCGACCTGCTGCTTGTCGGCATTCTGGCGCGCGAAGGCGTATTCTGCCTTCTTATCATCAGCCCGCTCATCCTGTTGTTGATGGGGATCGGCGTGCTGGTTGGGAAGCTGGTGTTCCGGCGGAAGAGCACCCGGCTGAACCTGAGCCTTGCCGCGCTTCTGGGGCTCTTCGCGTTGATCGACATAATATCGCCGCACCATTATAGCGCTCTTGTCTCCGATACGATCATCATCCACGCCCCCGTCTCCAAAGTCTGGCCACATGTTGTGGCATTCCCGGAGATCACGAGCAAGCCCTCCTACTGGTTTTTCAGGATCGGTCTGCCGATGCCGGCCAGCACCACCGTGGAGGGCTATCGGAAAGGGGCCGGGCGGAAGTGCATCTTCAGCAACGGGCTGGTGTTTGATGAAGTGATGACGGAGTTCGAGCCGGATCACAGGCTGACGTTTGATATCACCCATCAGCCGGAGGATCCTGAGATCATGGGACACCTGTCGCTGCAACGGGGCCAGTTTATCCTGACCGACAATGGCGACGGCACCACCACGCTCACCGGCAACAGCTGGTATGTCCTTCATACATTTCCCGCGTGGTATTTCGATCTCTGGGCCAACAGCATCGTCCGCAATGTTCATCTACGGGTGATGGAGCATATCCGCGATCTGTCGGAGGGATAGGGGAGGCCTGAACCAACAACCAACAGGAATCTGCCGATGAATGATCTTACAACACCCGATCTGCATGATTCAACACCGGCCAGCCGGCGGCGCGCGTTCCTGACCGGCGTTCTCTTCTCCAATCTGATGGCGGTGACGATCGCCTGCACCATCCTTCTTCTGCGGGATCTTGGCAGGTTTGACATGGGAGGGACGGTCTTCATCCTTCTGCCGACGTTGATGGGTGTTGCCGCCGCGTATAGCTGGCGGAGGACAAAGCTCACCGAATGGCAGGTCTGGAAATGGACGACCGGGGTTTTCCTTCCGGCGCTGGCGGTCTTTTCCGTGATCCTGAAGGAAGGCGCGCTCTGCCTGCTGATGGTCAGCCCGCTTATTATCGCGATGATGTTTCTGGGAGTCTATATAGGCCGATGGCTCTTCCGTGTCAGGCGTCCCAGGATGAACCTCAGCCTGGCCACCGTTGCCCTGCTGATGTTCGTTGCCGATTTCACGTCGCCGCACGATCATCAGTCGCTTGTAACCGATTCGCTGATCATCCATGCCTCTCCCTCGGCGGTCTGGCCGCATGTGGTGGCGTTTCCGGAGATCAAGGAGCGCCCTTCCTATCTCTTCTTCAAGGTGGGTCTTCCAATGCCCGCGAGCGTCACGGTGGATGGATACAAGGCCGGCGCCGTGCGGAAGAGCATCTTCAGCAACGGTCTGGCGGTGGAGGAGGTGATGACGGTCTTTGAACCCGGCCGCCATCTGGTTTTTGACGTTTCCCGCCAGCCGAACGATCCCGAGATCATGGGGCATGTAACGATGCAGCGTGGGGAGTTTATCCTGACCGACAACGGCAACGGCACAACCACGATGACGGTGAACAGCTGGTATCTTCTTCACACCTATCCGGCGTGGTATTTCGATCTCTGGGCGGGGAGCATCGCCCGCAACGTGCATCTGCGGGTGATGGAGCATATCCGCGATCTGTCGGAGGGGACAACGATGTGATGGAAGTGCTCACGGACCGTCACAGTTCGGCGGCCTGAGCGTATCGGGCGCCGCCGTAAGTTTGCCGCATGATTGAACGCCTGCGCGCACGTCTCTCCGGCCGGTCGGCTGGAGAGGAGGACACGGGGGGAGATCCCGACTTCAGGAGGAATTTCGCCCTTGGGGTAGCCAACGGCGTGCTGTATAACAACGGTCTCTCGTTCTTCAATCGCACCACGATCATCCCAGTCTTCATGGCGTCGCTCGGTGCTCCGAGCATCCTTATCTCCCTGACAGCCCTTTTTGAAGCGCTCGGGTGGCATCTGCCGCAACTCATCGCCTCCAAGTATATCGTCCACAAGCCTCGTAAGATGGCCCTGTATGGGTGGGCCGCGGTTATCAGGGTGGGTGGTCTGCTGGTGGCGACCGGGGCGGCATTTATCGCCGCAAGCTCGCCGGGGCTGGCGCTGATCCTCTTTATCCTGGGCTACGGGATCTTCTCCATCGCCGGAGGCTTTGCGGGGCTGGTCTTCATGGAGATCGTCGCCAAGACCTGTCCGAAGGAGCGGCGGGGGAGCTATTTCGGGCTGCGGGCGATTTTCAGCGGGCTGGTGGGGCTCTACCTCGGGGTCAATGTGATCAAGCCGGTGTTTGCCGACTGGGGATATCCGTACACGTTTATGATCGCCTTCGGGGCGGGGACGCTGCTGATTGCCGGGAGCTTCTATCTCTTCACGCGGCAGAGGGAGCCGCTCCAGGACGATCTGCCGCCGGAGCGGAGCATGCGCGCGCAATTCTCCACGGCTCTGGCGCTGCTGGCCGGCAATCGGCCGTTCCGCAGGTTTGTGCTCTTCCGGGGGCTGATGATGCTCTGGTTTGCTGGCATCCCCTACTATATGCTCTTCGCGCGCGAGCGTCTGGGGGCCAGCGAGGCGGAGATGGGGACGTTCATAAGCTGGGAGTTCGCCGGGCTGATCGTCGCTAATCTTCTCTGGAGCTATCTCTCCAACAACCTCGGCAACCGAATCCTTCTGATCATCGCCTGCGCGCTTGGGGTGCTGGTCTCCGCCGCGGTCCTTGGCTATGCAATCGGTCTTTTCGGGCTGCCGGCGTGGACGTTCGGCGCCATCTTCTTTGCCAGCGCGGCCGTGGATTCCGGCGTGGGAACAGGGGGGATCAACTATGCGCTGGAGATCATCCCGGAGGGGGAGCGCCCCACGTATATCGGGCTGATGAACACGATGCTGGCAATGGCGCTGGGGCTGGCCGCGATCGCCGGCGGCCTGCGCGATCTGATAGGCTACATCGGGCTTTACGTGATGACGGGAGGGGTGGCGCTGATTGCGCTGGGGATGATCCTCCGGCTGCCCGAGCCGCGCCGAGCCGTCCGTGTGAGGCCGGTGAGGGGGTGATGCCGTGGGAGTGGGATATCGTGCTGTCTCGTGGTGCCGTGCCGTCTCGGGGGTCCGGCCGTCCAGTGGGGC
>JBDSJW010000524.1:0-5347 GCA_039917235.1 Kapaibacterium sp. (SeqCode)
CGTCGCATGAAATATCAATGGTTACCGCTTCATGCGACCGACAATTGGGCATCGCTTGTCGCCGCTGTCGAGAATATTCTCAAGAATATCGGTACAGAATATCAGATTACTTTCTCGTAGGTACTTAGATGTCGCCGCCAGAAATAAAATTCAGCGTTTATATTAAGCCTTTATAGTTAAAAGCTTAATAGTAGAATCCCTCAAAGCTTACCTGGCCTTTCGTTTTCGCCTTTACCGCCATCGACCCGCCATTATTATCTTTCAGCAGTGTTGTCCCGGCTGGAATGGTTCCACAGAGAATGATCTGATTATTGTTCTGGTCAAGGCAATGCGCGCCAATTGCTATACTGGTCGTGGTCGAATCCCAGTGCCAGCCATTTGAGAGAAGACTGTTGACCTGCGACTGAGTAAGATCACCGGGAACACCATTCTCGGTAAACAGATCGGTAAATGTTCCATCACAACCGGTAAGCACCTGTCGTCCGTTCTTGATATTACCCGAAGACTGATTGACCGTCTGCGTCGAGGTCGGCTGAGGATCGTTACATCCGATGAGTGTGGCGATGCTCATGCCGATGACGCAGAGCGCATAAGACAGATGGATTTTCATGGGAGATTCCTGAAATGATAATGATATGGATGAATAATGACGATGATAGAACACATTGCATCGCCGATGACGATCAATACTATGCTACAATGTCACACGCGGTGCCTCTCGATTTCTACAGCGCGTTACTGGAATGTGGTCATGTGTATGACTGAACAGCCCAGATGATAGACAGAAGTGTGCCGAGACAGATTGCCGATGAGGATTTGATATAGAGACAGTGAACTAATACGGCAGGAATATACGCATCACGGCAACCAGGGACTACACAAAAGTGTAGTTGATACCAACTTTTCCGCATCGTAGCTTCGTAGCCGCTGAAGTATCGGTCCAAACTTCAGTGCCCCCAGTGGCCGCCCTGCCACGGTTGCTCTGGTCCGGAGCCCCGTGGAAACATATTTCCCCCAAAAGAGGAGCTATTATGAAGTTCGCTATAGCTGTACTGCTACTCTTCGCTTTCATCCCTGGAATTACGCGATCCCAGAGCTCGTCCTGTCTCGACAAAGATCCCGATGCTGTTCTCATCGGTTCCGCGCAAAATTCATTCACTCTTTGCGGCCAGGTTTCTCCGGCCCTTATCGCCGGTGGTGCATTGCAGGCGCAACTTGCCGGTTCCGACGGAAGCCTTCTTCCATCCATGGTTGTGCGTCTCGATAGCTCGGGGAGCGCATCCACGCCTCTATATGCTACCAAGGCCAAAACGAAGGGCCAGGTTTCATTTGAAGGTTTTTATCTCAGTGTTCGTGGCCAGACCGGTATTTCCATCCCTCCCGGTTCCATTGCGTATATCGGTGATCCCGCGGTTATCAATGCGATGTCCACGGCTGATCTGTTCGATCTGATTGGCCGGGATGCGGTCAAGGAGGCGATTGCCAACGGGACGATACCCTGTTCCGCGCTTGGGCTTCCCATTCAGGTAAAGGTATCTCAGGCTGGCTGTGTGATTCGTTACGGCACCGGGGAGGCAACGCATTTCGTGGCCTGCAACGACGCCTGCTGCCTGAAAACATATACCGTGACCTGCTCGGCAATTGGGGATGCGCCCCGTATTGAGCTTGTCAGTGCGGAGAGCAATGGCTGTTCCGGCGGTGATTGTGAGTCAACGTGCAGATAAATCTGAAGAAAGTTGCCCCCAAAAGGGAGAAACTACACAAATGTGTAGTTGACGAGCGCACTTGGATAGGCTAGCTTTGCAACTGTATCACGAAGCGCATCTCTTCTAAGGAATTCAGCCGGACATTTGTCCAGAATATCCGGAGGAAACCAGAAGGAGATGAGCCCGAAACCGAGACGATAACGATTCCAAGGTCCGGAATCGATCGAAGAGAGGATTGGGCACGTGATTGACTCGAGCGGCGCCTGAAGAAGAGAGGATGGTGGGAGAGTGGGGCGACGCAGTTGAAAACCGGGCGGTTTCTTATTGGGCGGAGAATGGTGAGGAGATATAAGAAAGCTTGCCAGAGGGGTCAGCGCCAGGCACCAGGGGAGTGGAATTCGTCTGCCACTTCCGGTCCGGGAACGATGACCGAGCTGTTTCAGCTCAACGAGCGGAAACAGGAAGGATCGTGTGTAAGCATCTCATGTTCATCATGAATGCAGGACGTAGCGCGTGATTGAGGGGTCGCGCGATTCTGACCGAAACTACACATTGTCCCTTGTCGGTAGCGTGCTGGAAGGTGTTTGACATATCGAAACGCATCTGGAGATGGCATCATCGCAGGCAGTACGGTGGCTGTCATCAATGGATGCGTTTCCTACAGGCAGCGGATCGCCAGGGTTGTCCCGGGCATTTGCCAGGGGATCCTTTCGGTCCGCTGCCTGGGCGCTGACATCAACGGTTATTTGAAAAATGTACGAACTGGCAGGGTGTGAGGTCCTTCTGGCCCACGCCGGGAGCATCCTGCCGTTAGGGCACCGCTTGGTGGAACCCGATCAGGAGCAAATAACTTCCCTGCGTAGAAATTGGTTGCTCCCCACATAAGCATGGTGCCCTTATAATCGGTCCGGAGAAAGGCGACCCAGTCAGCGTTGGGGTCCAATTCAGCAGCTTTCAGGGTACGCATTCTTCTTGCACGAACACTGAGGGTAAGGTTCGAGGTCCATTCCGGCGTACAGGTTGGGAATGCCTTATCTTCTGAGCGCTGTCCCACATCCAGGGCGGAATCTTTGGGTCCTTGGCCGGTAGCAGGTCGTTTCGTCAGTGGGAAACTGCGCTCGTGTAATGCTCAAGTCGGTGGCGTATCTCCTTTCGAATGGGAATGCGCCGCCGCTTGGGCTTTTTTGTACCCCACATTTATCCCGCCATTTCATCATTTCGCATTCTTCCGCATATCATATTTTTTTAGTGTGAGAACTTTCCCCCCGAGCGTTGTTCTTCCTGGGTTACTCCCTTCTTACGATCGTACGGTGAAACGTTGGTTGCCATTGCTAACCCTCGGATGATTGAAGATCAGGCGCTCGCCGAACGTGTCAGCGCCGGGGATCATGCCGCGTTCAGCCTTCTGTTCGAACGCTATAAGGCGGGGATCTACCGGTTCTGCCTCCTGATGCTCAGCGACGAAGCCGTTGCCGAGGATGTCTATCAGGAGGTGTTTATAAACTTCTACCGGGCATGCCGCGCGGGACAGGTGATGCACAATGTCCGGGGATACCTCCTGACCGCCGCCCGTACCCGCTGCCTGAATGTGCTCCGCACCAGCAATCGCCACGTTTCGCTGGAGGATGTGCCGGAGCGGGCCTATGAGGTGGATCCGGCCACGGCCGACACCAATGCCCATCTCAGGAACGCGCTCGCCGCGATCAACCCCAACTACCGCGAGGCCTTTCTCCTCTGCGAGTTCGAGGGGTATAGCTATGATGAGATCGCGAAGCAGCTCAACGTGACGCACGATATCGTAAAGAACCGGATCTATCGCGCTAAACAGGCGCTCCAGAAAATTCTTCGCCCCTTGCTTCGCGATGACTCGATGTAATGCACTCGATTGATGCCGATGATAATGGGTGGCTCTGATCAGGTCCCCGTATCGCAATGATGAACGTTGCAGGATTTTCGAACTTCTGAATCGCTATGAATATCCACGAACAGATAACCGCGCTTCTCGACGGCGAGCTCCATGATGAGACGCAGGTCGCTGAACTGCTCCATGTGCTGGCGGTGGCCCCGGAAAAGCGGCTGCTGCTGATGGAGCAGGTAAAGATGGGGCGCTCCTTCGGCACGCTCGGTGCCGGGCTGGCCCCCTCGCGGAGCGCCGATGCCGCCATCTGGGCGGGGATCGGCGCGGTCGATGCCATGACGCCCTCTCCGGTTCCTCCCCCCGCTCCCCTGCCACCGTCGCCGTCGCTTGCGTTCTGGCAGCGGCCGGGGGTTGCGGCGCTCGCGGGGGTGCTTCTGATAGGGCTTGGAACGGCCATCGGTTATCTCGTGAGTGGAAAGACCGTCGCCACTTCCGCAATTGCCGCGCGGAAGGTCGATACGGTAGTGATATCGCGTCAACCAGGAGAAACGCGATTTGCCGGGGGATCGCCGGAGGAGATAACTCTCCTCCGCGATTCTCTGGTTGATACGCGCTCCCGTTACGCAACCCTTGCCTCGGCAAACGGCCATCTGCTCGGCGAGATCGCCCGGCTGAAGAGCCACGCCGCCGCCACGCCATCGTTTGCGGTGTCATCGGCTCCGCGTCGTGCCGGTCGTTCCACGCCGGATGGCGCGGAGATGGTTCCCGCCACGACGATTCCGGCGCTTGCCGCTCCGTTGGCGACCAGGGTTCTTCCCAGAGCATCCGCCATGCGGATGTCGGCGAGCGTGAATATCGCCACGGCTCCCATCTCCCGGCTCTCCTCCGCAAACAGCGCCAATCCGATGGATGCCCTCCGTGCCGGGGACGAGCGAAAGGGATGGATGATCGGGATACGAAACAATTTCCGCCTCTCGCTGCCCCGTATCTACGGCGTTCCGGCGCAGTCGAATACGTTTACCGATCGTGAGATCATTGGGAGTCTGGATGGTGGGATGCTGGGCTTACGCTCGCCGCTCCGGTTCGGAGCCGCGTTTGGCGGCACGCAATTCTCGCAGGTGCTTCACACCAACACCGGCGGGGCCGCTCTGGATACGATCATCGAGCAATCGCCGACGTTCTTGTATGGCCGAGGATTTATAGCACCGCAGCTTGTAAACTCGGAGAACTTTGGAGCTTCCGTGGAATTCGGCGGCGGCGGAACATCAATCGGCCCATTTGCAACGCTTGGCCTGGATGCCGAAGTTCGCATGGCTAATGGTTTCTCCGGCGATTTCGGGCTATCTTCATGGTTCCTCTGGTCGCAGTTCCGCGGTCAGACGATCACAAGCACTAATCTGAACGCTCATGTTGGGGTTTCTCTGTGGTTCTGACCACGGAGACTCAGCACGCCGCATCCCGAGCCGGAATGATCGCATGACGAGAAATGCCATCATCATTGTACTCTTTATCATCGCGGGGGCCGCTGGCGCATGCCGCAGCCCCACCGATATCGATACGTACCGTCGTATCACCTTGGTCAATATCGATTCGGTGATCACCACAGCCGGTTTTATCGGCGCGCCCGGGGATTCCATCTATGCGCAGGTTCATGGCGAGCAGGTTGTCTTCGCCACCGAGGTGCTTCGCCCGGCCTTCCACAACGGCATTCGCAACGATGGATATTACTTTACCGTGCAGGCCACCCGCTACGGGCTGGCGGGGCGCGATTACGAGGTGATAT
>JBDSJW010000525.1:0-4949 GCA_039917235.1 Kapaibacterium sp. (SeqCode)
CGTCGCATGAAATATCAATGGTTACCGCTTCACGCGACCGACAATTGGGCATCGCTTGTCGCCGCTGTCGAGAATATTCTCAAGAATATCGGTACAGAATATCAGATTACTTTCTCGTAGGTACTTAGATGTTGATTGTGCCAGTTCGAAAATCACGGTGCAGCGGTTAAAATGCCGCAGATGATAGGGTCGGATCGACCTGCCTCCCATGCCGGACTGTATGCCAGCCGGATTTTCTTATCTCCACGTCCAGCGTGGATGGCTTCAATTCTTTTTCAGCTAATTACAGAGAATAATCCGATGGAAAACTTTTCAATGCTCGTTCGCCATGCCAACGGCGAAACCCGTTCCGATGAATTCGGTGATTGCAGGGATCTGATTATGTGGTATGTGGGTTGCGACGATGAAAAGGGGACAGTTGCCGGAGCGGAATTACGCGCAATTACCGACGATGGAAAAGTAGTGACGATATTTATTCCCAACGATGCCAGCACCAGGGTCTCCATCCGCTGGGATTCGTCCATGGATCGGATGTCCGCCGAACGGTCATTCGCGACGCAGTCGGCATAATATCGCGATGCTTCCTGGGAACGGAAGGCTGGAACATTGGTGGCCGGGGTGCGGGGTGGATCTTTATTCCGTCGCTTCCCGGCCTTCTTTCTGATGGATCCGCCGGCACCGCTCCATCGGAAATAGCATCCTGAAATCACCTCATCGATCTCCATTCCCTATTTCCTCTCAGTGCCGCCATGCGGTACGCCGGCGCTGTCCATGCGTGATAACCCGGCGGTCACTGTATATTCCCGGAAAGTTTAACGGAGCTCTCCCCATTCAGCGGCGGGATTGCTCTCCATTTCAGAAGCGTTTCGTGGAGTGCTTGTCATGCGTATTCTCGCAATCGATATCGGCGGCTCGGGGCTGAAGGCCGCCGTGCTTGATGAACAGGGGACGATGCTTGTTGATCGGGTGCGCGTTGAGACGCCGCATCCCTGCTGGCCGGACAGGATGGTGGAGATGCTGGAGGCACTGGTGATGCCCCTGGCGCCGTTTGACCGCGTGTCGGTTGGCTTTCCCGGCGTTGTCCGGGATGGGGTGATCCTGACGGCGCCCAATCTGGGGACCGAGGAATTTTGTGGGTACAATCTCCAGATGGCGCTGGAGAAGCGGCTGGGGAAACCAACCCGCGTGCTGAACGATGCCGATCTACAGGGCCTTGCCGCGATTGAGGGAAAAGGGGTGGAGATGGTGATAACGCTGGGAACCGGCATGGGCTCCGCGCTCTTCCTGAACGGGCATCTGGCTCCTCATCTGGAGCTTGCGCATCATCCGTTCCGCAAGGGGGAAACCTACGATGAACAGCTTGGCAACGCGGCGCTGAAACGTTGCGGTAAAAAGAAATGGAACCGCCGTGTCAGGAAGGCGATTGATATTCTGAGGGTCCTTACCAATTTCGATCACCTCTATATCGGCGGGGGAAATGGGGAGAAGATCGATTTCGATCTGGAGTCCAGCATCACGATTGTGCCGAACGAGGATGGGCTGCGGGGAGGAGTCTGGCTCTGGAGGGAACGCCCGGTGTTGAAGGAGGCTCCCCGCCAGTCCGCGCGGAGCAAGGCGCGGGGCCAGAGCGCCGAAGAATCGTGAGCGATGGAATCCCGGATGATGAACATAGATGGCCGGATCAATATCCGGCCGATACCGTCGGTTCAGGTCGTTCCATTGTCGTCCGTATGGATCATCCCGAGAAGCGTCGCTATCCGCCGCCCCTCCTCGATCGCCTCATCCCGCGTCATCATGTAGGTCCCATCCCACCGCGACGCCTCGATTCTGTAGATGCCCACCTGCCGGTAGACATGAGTTCGCCAGCGGACGCCGATATCGAAATCACGCCCCACCACCCTGATCGAAATTCCCGGATCGATCTCCCCCTGCCAGAGCTTCGGCTGATCGATCGTAATGGTGATTCTTCCATCGGTGCTCATCGTACCACCTCCATCATCCGGCAATTGTCGAGTTGCGGGTCGATCATGGGCGAAGGCCATCCTTCACATCTTCCGTTGGCAGCATTCAGATAGCTCATGCGGGCAGGAATTATTCGAGTGTAGGGAGCGCTCCAGCCCGCCCATTCAGGCGGGGAATAACCGGAGAACCTGCAATGTGCGTATTCATAAGCCTATATCAATGGTATATCGTGGATGATGAGGGGCACGATTACAGACTTTCGCACCGACATCATGAGCCGGATGGTTCCGTTCGGTGCGGTTTGGCGGATGGAACCATCCCGCGAACCCGCTGATGGCGGCCGGGAGCGTCGAGTGGAATTAATCCGGAAATAGTATAAAAAATAAATCGGGGAGATATTCCATCGTTCAGGCATGGAATATCTCCCCGATATTTAACTGCCGCCTGATCAGGTCGTGGCATATCCCCAGAGCCGCTGAAGACCATCCAGCGATCCGTTGAATTGGTCGCGATCGCAGTTGCCGACGCCATCCACGGAATGCGGCTGGTTGCCGTTAACGCCATCGGTATACTGCCACATCGTCCATGTGGGCCAGGTTGCCTGGATTTTCGGCGTGGGACCATACTGCGCCAGCCAGAGCCAGCAGTTTGCAAGCGTGGCGTTGTGGGTGATTCCCAGCACCTGCTGGAGATAGGCGGAACCGCCATATAGTCCGGGCCAGCGACCCGTCTGCTGCTGGACATATGTCACGAATTTCACGGCATCGGCCAGCGACATGCTTGCGGCCGGTTTGCCGTGGCTGTCGTAATTCTGCTCGAAGTCCAGAACCAGAAGATCCTTCGGAGTGGGTTTTGTGACCGCCAGAAAATGTTTTGCCTGCGCCACGCCATCGCCGGGGCTGCCGAAGTGGTAGGCTCCCCACATCAGGTTCTGCGCCAGCGCGGCGGTACGCCGTTGCGTGTACATCGCGTCGTTAACCGTTGCTCCCTCCGTGGCCTTATGGATCACACCGGCGATGCCCGCATTTTTAATCTTCGCGAAATCTACCGATGCGTTGTGGTGCGAGAGATCGATGACGTTGTTCAGCATGTTATCCTCCTTGTTGAGTGGGTTGCTATCGGCGCCTCTATGGCATGCCGATGATCGGTGAATGATCGTATCGCGTTCTATGGTTTGTGGTTCCTGCCGTGACGCCGGAATGAATATCCGTGAGAAGATGCGAGGGGGGGGATTTCGTGATCGGGGAAACCGTGAGACATCGGGGCGCGGGCTGGCTTCTCCCATCACGTCCGGCAAATATACAACGCGACAGGCCGAACCGGTGAGAACGGGGTTGCGATTTTTGCATCATCGTGGCGCTAACATTTTCGATAGCCACCGTGTTGGGCTTCCGCCGGGGCGGTCATATCTATCCGATCCCCTCGCGTGTGGAAATTCCCGCGTGACAATTTCCTCGATGGCAACCTTTCCCTGCTGGCTCTCCCATGCGTGTTACTCTCAAGGCCCTTTCGCTACAGATGCTTCTCGCGCTCTGTCTCTGCGCGGCGGCGTTCGGCAATGCCCGCGCGCAGGGAGATATCAGGCTCTCGACCGATCCGCTCCAGGCCTCGATCCCCGATGATATGAAGATTCAGGCCGCCGGTGCGATCAACTCCCTCCGGCTTGTCGTATGGGGAAGCACCCGCCTGACGGCGGGGAATGCCGTGACGGGCGTGCTCTATATGCAGATGCTTCGCGATACGACGCCCCTTGGCTCCCCCCTGATTCTGACCTCCGCCGATGCGCGTCCGTTCGGTTATGTGCGGGTGATGGCGCTGACCGATCGATTTATGGTCTGCTGGAACGATCGTCGCGGTGTAGCCTATGAGCGCATCGTGGATACGGCGGGGGAGGTGGGGGATGAAAAAGCGTTCTGGGGTGAATTATTGATGGGAGATATTTTTTCGATTCCCACAACCGAGGGATATACGCTTCTCTGGAATAATTCCCGCGACAGCTCCATATACTCCCGCCGAATCGATCATCGCGGGGAATTTCTGGGGGATGCCGGTATCTACTCTTCCGGACATCTTGGCGCGTATCATTATCCCACAAAACTTCCAGGGCTGGCAATTCTGGACAGGGGCAATCTTCCTCCGATTCTTCTGGATGGTAATGGGCGGAATATTCCCCTCGGCGCTGCCGCGGCCAAGCTGACGCTTCCTTATTATCTGGATGATGATGGTTCGGTGGTGACTATTAAAAACGATACGTTTCGGGAGTATGTGACTATTCTGGATAGTGTTCCCAGACGAACGTTGCGGGTGCAACTGGAAAATGGCGCCATTAATCCCACCGAGTTGGTGTGGAGGCGGATGGGCTGCTCCGTATCCGAAGCACCACCATTGACAGCGTCTATTTTGCGTACCCGGATTATTTCCCTGTATATGCCCGATTATTCGAGAGCAGATTTGCCAGATGCTATATCAAAGGCGCGAATATGGAGATGGAAATATTCGATACGGTCGGACATGCGATTGTCCTTCCCCGGTCGATACCGATTCTCCCCGGAGGCAATGATCCATTTATCCTCCAGAACCCCGCCGATTCCGGAATTGTCCTCCTGTATGGAGGAAAAACCGGAACAAGGATGATGCTGTTCGATAAAAATCTTCAATCTCTTGGGGAAAATATCCTCATCAGCGATTCCACTATCAGCACCGGGCGTCCCGTGGCGGCATTCCGTGGCGATTCTCTTTATGTGCTTTGGGAGGATAGCCGTAATGGCATATCGGATATTTACGGGCGTGTGCTGAAGGTGAGCACTGCGGTTCTGCCGAGCGGAGTGGATGCGGAACATGCCGGCGCCGGTGGATCATCCATCCTTTCAATTATTCCGAATCCCGTGGGATCGCATATGTCCGTTCGCGTAAACGGCGGGTCTGGGGTTCAGCGGGAGATCATTATCTATAATCTTTACGGGGAAATAATAATGCGCCGTCCGCTT
>JBDSJW010000526.1:0-3625 GCA_039917235.1 Kapaibacterium sp. (SeqCode)
CATTCACTCAGGCTCGGCCGCCTTGCATCTGATCGTTGTTGAAAGGCCCGGCCTGCAACCTCATCCCCCCAAGCCCCGAAGGGGCGCAACTCTCTGCGCGGGGCATCGCCCCGCGCACGAAAATGGTTATCTTTGCCTTCCATCCGTGCGAACCGTGGAGATATCATCCCGAAAAATTTTCCCGTCCGTTAAACATCGGGCGGGTTCGGGAAACTAATACCCGCTGCACGATCGTCGCTCCTGGCGTTCGCTTCCGTATGACTTTCAACCGATACATTCCCTGAGGAACCCATGCGCACACGTTTTCTTCTGCTGGCAATCCCGGCTCTCTGCCTTGGTCTGACCCTTTCGGCATATTCCCAGTCCATCTCGTCGCTTACGACGCAGCTTGCCACCGCCAGCGGAGAGCAGACCACCGTGGCGAAGCTCGGCGCCGGCAAAGTGACCGTGGTCAGTTTCTGGGCAACATGGTGCAAGCCATGCAAGGAGGAGATGAAGGCAATGTCGCCGATCTACCAGAAGATGAAGGACAAGCTCCAGTATGTCGCCATCTCGATCGACAACACCAAGACAATGGCGCGCGTGGCCCCGTTTATCAAATCGCAGGGCTATGAGTTCCCCGTGCTGCTGGACCCGAACGGCGATCTATTCCGTGCCCTTAACGGCAGCAATGTCCCCTACACGCTCGTCTTCAACGCCGACGGCACCCTCCACTCCCGCCACGATGGCTTTCTGGAAGGGGATCAGACCAAGCTGGAGAAGGAGCTTGAGTCGATAATCGGCGGCGGCGGAACAACCTCCCCCGGAACGAACTGAGCTCCTTCCGCTGTTGATGTCGGGTTACGATCGAATGTGATCCGATAAAGTTGCTGAAACATCGCCTGCTGTTGAGCGGCGCGATGGACAAAAAATTCAACCGGCAAGGGATGATGATTCCTTGCCGGTTTTTTTCTTCCCCGCGAACGTGGCACATCTCCGCCGGAAACTCTCCGCTACTTTCCCGCTTGTTCTTATCTTCGCTGCCGAAACCCAGTTCCATTACGTTCACCGAATCCGAAGTACCACGTGCGCCGATCTACTTTATCCGCGGCAACGCCGCTTGCCGCAATCGCGGCGGTTATCATCGGGCTGGCATCGCACAACAGCCTGCATGCACAGCCGCTGCAATACTCGATCTCCAACGAATTCCGCTACGGCATCGGCCAGCGGTTCGAGCAGGATCAGGAGTTCACCAAGGAATACCTGGAAAATCTCCTGAATACCCGGCTCTACGTCGGCGATTTCACCGTCGGGTTCCGATTGCAGGTGGACAAGCCGCGCGAGTACGGGCGCGATACCGTCGGCGTCAAGGAATATTACGCGGAGTTCCAGCGCGATGGTTTGCGAGTGCGCGGCGGAACGTTCTACAATCTTGTGGGGCGCGGCCTGGTGTTCAACACCTTCGAAAGCCGCCCGATCGGGTTCGACACGCAGACCGAAGGGGTGAAGATCAACTACGAAAGCCCGGAGTTTTCGGCCGGCGCGTATGGAGGTCTGCTCGATTATGTCGATATCCTCGACCCGTCGCGGATTGAGCCGTACCTGGTGCGCGGCGCCTCCGGCGAAGTCCGCCCGATCAAGGAGATCACGCTTGGCGGCTCCTTCCTTTCGGCGAGCGGCAGAAAACTTTATTCGTTCACCCGCGCGTTCGATTCCTATCTGCGCGAGGCGTACGTGGGGGCCAACTCCGGCGGCTTCCGCGGGTTCTTCAATTATTCCGACAAGCGAACCCCGGACAGCACCATCCAGGCGCGGTTCGGCCACTCCGGCTACGGCTACGGGATGTACGGGATGGTCGGCTACAGCAATGAAGATGTGGGCGTTACGGCGGAGATCAAGGATTATCGCTACAACCTGGTGACGCCGGATGTCCTGGGGATCAACTCCCGGCCCACACGCGCGCTGCCGTTCCAGAACCCGCCCAACCTGGTGCCGGAGTACGACAAGGCACTGCTGGCGCGTAACCCGCACGCGATCGACTTCAGCGATGAGCTGGGCTTTCAACTGGAGACGCTGATCTATCCGACGGAGAACCTGACGGTGACGATCCTCGGCGCCGGCGCAAGCCGCCACAACAGTTGGGAGGCGCGGCAGCTTATCGATACCAGTGGCGCGGTGGCCGGCCGATATTATCAGCGCCTGAACGACAAGCCTCTTTCATTCGCCAATCTGAGCGATCCGAAATTCTCCCCGTACTGGGAGGCCTACGTCCATGGCGAATATCATGTCAGCGACGATCTGAGCTTCGCGCTCGGCCTGCAACGTCGTGATAACACGACCTACCTGGAAGGTCGCGGCGATTCCTCCAGCCGGCCGATTGCGGAGAGCTACAAGGCATCCACCGCGATACTGGAATCGATCATGAACGTGGGGGAGCGCGATAATCTCCACGCGATTCTGGAACTCCAGCATATCTACGATTCGCAGAAGGAGCGCGCCGGGACCGATTCCCTCGCCGCCGCCGATGGTCGGTTCAACAACGTCCTCCTCACGCTGGAATATGCCCACTCCCCGAAATGGGCGGTCAACACCCGCATCGAGTGGACGACGACCGATCAGGAGCAGGGGGGACGCCGCATCTGGCCGGTGGTGGGGGCCACCTACAGAATCGGCGACGCGCATACGATCGGCGTGCAGTACGGAGCCGAGCGCGGCGGCGTGGTCTGCACCGGCGGTGTCTGCCGGCTGATCAACCCGTTCGACGGATTCCGTCTGACAATCGTCAGCAAGTTGTAATGGACATGACGCGACAGATCCTTGCGGGGAACTATCGTGATACCTACCTTTCCCGGTTCGCGCGATGCTGTGGAGTCGCGTATTGATAACGCCCTCAGATAAGCCGTCGGCTTATCGATCGTCCCCTTCCCGGGGCATTTCCAGAATCTCTTATCCCAACCTTCGAGAGAGCAGAGTATGAAACGTGCTAATGTGTGCCGTGCGGCGATGATCATGATCGCGATGATGATTGGTTCGAAGGGAGCGTGGGCGCAATATCCCCGCACCATCCTGATCGAGGAGTTTACAAGCGTCACCTGCGTCAACTGTCCGCAGGCGACCGAGTCGATCGACGCCATCATCAAGGCGCAGGCCGGAAAGGTGGTTTCCATACGATACCACGAGAACATCCCGACGGCGGGGGATCCCTGGTATGCCGCCAATGTGCCGCAGAATCAGGCGCGCAAGGAATTCTACAGCGTTATCGCCCTTCCGTATGGAAAGCTGGACGGCGGAGCGGTGTCCGTGCTCGATAAAGAGGATATCAACGATCGGATCACCGAGCGGATGGGAACCCAGTCGCCGGTGAAGGTGGAAGTAACGCAGGCGAGGGCCGGGGACAAGGTTACGGTGACGGTGAAAGTGACCACCGGCGATATCGATCTGACCGGCGGAACCTACAAGCTCCACGTGGCCGTGCTCGAAGCACATATCCACGATGAGACTGTCAAGAAGATCAGCAACAACAACGGTGAGACCAATTTCAGCGATGTGATGCGGACGCTCCTTCCCACCACCGATGGGATGGACCTGACGGTCGGAAGCAACCAGAACAAGACGTACACGTTCACCTACACGCTGGGCGCCGGCT
>JBDSJW010000527.1:0-8845 GCA_039917235.1 Kapaibacterium sp. (SeqCode)
ACGGTATTTGATGTGGAGGGAAAGCCCGTTGCGCGGCTGCTTGATGAACGGATGGGGGCGGGAGAACATAAAATCGATTGGGATATATCGTCCGGCGCTCGCGTTGCCGCAGGAAATTATCTCTGCCAATTAACCGTAAAAAACGATCGCGGCGAATTCCGGCAGACGCAGGTGGCAACGGTGCGGTAGGGCTTTACAGGCCGATATTGCGCGGAATTTTAATCGCATGATATTTCCATCCATGCAATCCGTTCGCTGAACACTTCGAAAAGAATATCAACAATTAATCGCCGCGATATGGGAATCCCTGTCGCGGCGATTCCTATTATCGTCACGACCAAACGCATGACATGTCCGACCCTTTTTTCGGTGCGAAAGATTGGCATCAGGATCCGCCATCGTCCTCCTGCCTGGATAAAAAACAGAAATTATTTCCTCCATCTCACATCCCCCGTAACAAAACAGATGGGATGAACATTATCAATACTGTGCATCTGATTCAGAGCAATTCAACACCGATTGTAGCCTATGTATCCTTGATAACCCAGCATCGATCTTCAGATGGTTCGCGCGCTGAAAACATATCGACCTGATGCATTCCTTATCCCGGCGCTTGCCGGCCGAAGCGCGAATCGCGTACCGATGACGGAGCCCCAATAAGCAATAAGAAGGGGCAAATCAAATCAGCAATCAAAACAGGATATTCCAATGAACAGCATCTTTCACGGCACCACGGGCCGTACCCTCGCATCCTTCGGCGGCGCAATGCTGCTCGCTCTTTCGCTCGTCGCCTGCAACTCCAGCCTTAACTCCCCCGACACAACCACGACGGCTGATGCCAGCAAGACGGCGGCGGAGATCGCCAGCGATATCTCGCTGACGACCACGACAACCGACAGCCTTGGCAACGCCCTGAACTGCCATATGAACGGCAATCCCTCGCAGCTCTGGGATCTCGCGGTAAAACTTCAGGGAACGCTGACCGATTCCCAGAAGCTGGTGCTCTTCAGCCGAGCGGAGTCGCGCATCGGCAGCATGACGGGGAATCCTGACAGCATGAAATGCGGTCGGCACGATGGTGATCCACGCCACGGACTTCAGGGCGTCCCGGCAAACGACATGCGTGGAAACGACTCGGCGGCAATGGGAACGGCGCTTGGGCTAACCGACGCACAGCAGACCGCGCTCTATAACCTGAGAGTTCAGCAGCATGCACAGGTCGATTCGCTCGAAGCGCTTCTGAAGGCTGGCACGATCGATCAGGCAACATTCCGCGCCGAGATGGACAAACTGCGCGCCGCGAGAGATGCCGCGCTTGCCACGATCCTGGATGCGAAGCAGCTTGAAATCCTGAAGATCCATGATGCGCTGGTGGTACGGCTGCACGGCCCAGGTGGTCATGGTGGTCATGATGGCCGTCCCGGACACCGGTAATCAGGTTCGCGAAGATAGTGTAATGGAAAGGGGGACTTGCATGCGCGCGAGTCCCCCTTTCTCCGTTTACGCCCCTCTTTGCGTTATCACCTGGCGTCGAGAACCTCGCGGACGTTGAGCGCCAGGGAGACCGGCGAGATAATGATCCGCCGTCGGGGTCATCGTAATGTTTACTTCGCCGGATGCCGCATCGGGGAACGCATACTTCAGCACATTGGGAACCAGCTCGTTTCGGAACGGAACATCGGTTGAAATATTCCATTGAATTGCGAACAATCTTCATCGGCCATTATTCACTATTTCCAACAGCATGCGGGTTCGGAATATCAATTCCGGGAATTTAAAGCATGATGTGATATCAGCCCGATTCCGGGGGGTACATCATGATGTACTGGCACGCCCGACAATAATGAGCGTTATTTGCCCGCAGGCTCGCGATGATGATTATTCAACGAGCTTCTTGTGCTACATGCTTCATCGACGTGTATCACCTAACCACTATCCTGCCGGGAGATCTGTATTATGAGAACACGTATCACAACCATGCTTGTCATGGCCGCAATTATCGCGGTTGCAACGTTCCTGGGCTCAGGGACCGCGCATGCGCAATGCGCCTCCATCACCGTCTCCAACCTCACTTCCTGCGAGGTCGCGCTCTGTCTGTACGATGCGGCGGGGAACCAGACATGTATCACGCTCGGCGCCGCCGGCAGCCCAACATCGACGGGATTTATCAGCGGATTTACACCGGTGGGGGCCATCAGCGCGGCAAAGAATCGCCATCCCTTCACCGGCACTCCCTTCTGCACGCCATGCATCAGGATTCCGGGATCGCATGTGGTAGTCGGATGCTGCGCAACGGTATGCTACGATGCAGTCGCCTGTTCCATCACCATAAATCCGTGCCCGGATCCCTGTCTGCCGTGATATGGTAATGTATGACGAGACGTGGCGGCGGCTTGACATTGTCACTGCCGCCACGCCGTTATATTCATGCGGTTTCCGCCGGAATAATTATCACGCCCGTTTGTCCGCAAACCGGCTACCCGGCGACAATTACTTGTACTCTGCAATCTTTTCGCCCATGCCATCACCGCTCCGCTGGCTGGCTGGGTCAGGGCTATGAATACGCGGGAGAATCGCCTAACCACCCCTGAACCGCACTATCCGCGGCATCCGTTCTTCCTCCGATTGGTTTCCCCCCGGTTCTTCCTATTTTGAGCATTGCAAAGAACCATTCAAAACCCACGAACGTGGAGACCAGATGAAGGACGACCTTAAGAACACGGGCGCGCCATGGTGGCGGGAGATGATCACACGCCGTGAAGCCGGCGGCCGTATCGCCAAGATCGGCGCAACGGCACTGCTGATCTCAGCGGCCGGTATCACGATTGCGGGCTGCGGTGACAAGGATGACGAGGAAGTGCAGCGCGATGCGCTCGATCTTCAGCAGAAGGAAGGCTGGAACGTAGGCTCCACCGATAAATCGCTGCCGTATGCGAATAAGACGGGGACCAGCAGCACCGGAACGCTGGACTGGAACAAGTATCTCGATCCCGCCACGCTCCTTTCCGCCTGGTCCATCAACGACCCGCGCTGGCAGCCGTACGTTGTCCCCACGCTGGTGCAGTCGCTGGCGCAGCAATCGCTTCGCGGGCAGATAGCGCCGGTCTATTCCCATGGAATGGAGGAGGCGTACGCGCGCGGGCTTGGGATGAAGGAGATCCTTTCCAAGAGCAAGAACCGGGATAACACGATGCTGGTGGTGGACCTTCCCGGCCCCGAAGCCGTGGCCTACGCCGCCGCGCTTGCCGATGTGGCAAACCCCGTCATCACGTTCGATAACTGGCCCCATCCGCTCGGCGTGGTCCACTCGCAGGAGACGCTCGGCGCAATGGTCTACTACGCCGATGAAGTTGCCACAAAGGCCGCAACCCGCCCCAAGACGGCGCCGACGGTCCTGATCCTCGACAGCAACCGGCTTACCCCCTATACCGATGAGGACAGCCAGTTCGACAACCGTTACCTGGCGAAGATCCCGACCGCCGACAAACTGAAGGCGATGAACGTCTCCACCGTTCTCTACGCGGTTCCCGATTCATCGCGGACGTCCGAGCTGGATGATATCAACGAGGATTTCGCCGACTACAAGAGCAAAGGACTGGCGGTATCGATGGTCGCGCTCTCCGATTTCCAGCCCGATAAAAGCGATTCCACCGCGCTGGCATCAAACGGCACCACGACAATCCACCATACGTACTACTACGGCGGCGGCCCGATGTACAGCCCGTGGTTCTTCTATCATTATCCGGTCTTCGTCCCCAGCTATTCCATCCCCTCGCGCACAAGCCTCCCCTCCACCTCCCTCCGCGGCAGCTCCTATACCCCGGCGCTCCGACCGACGATGTTTTCGTCACGCAGCACCGGAGGCGCAAAGGGAGTCGGAAAGGCAAGGCCGAGCGGGTTCGGCAGGGTTTCCACGCGCGTCGGCAGCGATGGGCATACCACCGGAATCAGATCGGGTCGCTCCGGCTCGTTCGGCAGATCGATGGGCGGACATTCAAGCTGATCATAATGGCGATGGGACGGACGATCGGGGCAACGGCGCAACCAATATCTTGAACCGGAAAATATCAAAGAACCAATGAACAGACGTGGATTTTTCTCGAATATCACATCGGTATTCCACAGGAAGCACGAGGGCGATCCGTTCTTTTTCGGATTTCAGTGCGTGATCAACATCTATGGCGAGGATGACCTCAGAAGCCGCATTCATCGCGTGATCGCCGGTGGAGAGGAAACCGAGTCGCCCGAGCAGAAGCGCCATTTCTACAAAAGCATCACCGCGCTCCTCCAGGAAAGCCTCCCGTTTCTCGAATATGGCTACTGGGATTATCTCACCGATCGCGATGAGGCAATCGGCGAATTCAGGAGCTGGGTTGATGAGATCGAGGCGAGCATGGCGACCGAGGAGACGGAGATGGGAACCGAGCCTGATGAGGCTCAACGGCTCAGCAACGAGAAGAATTACGTGGTGGTGAGCCTGGCGTTTCTCCTGGAATTCAGCGATGAATTAAGTGATATGATCGGCATGATAGAATCGATCCCGGAGGATGATCCATTTACGCCAACCGCGTTCCAGACGCTGATCCAGTCGGTGAAGTATATCGATTTTGAACACAGCGAGGGGGATGCCGTGTTTATCATGCCGGGAAATGAGGATGATGGATTTTCCTGGACCGATATGCGCGGCGAGGGATGGGAATATCTGAAGCCGATCATGGGGACGATCAACTGATTTCATGGCGAACGGCGCCTGACGCCGTTCCAGCAATTACGGCCTCCGCGTTATCCCGGAAAAATCGGGGAATACGACGGAGGCCGTCCTATTTTCGGATCGATGATCAGATCAGAATCGGCATCCAGCCGACAGCTTCGGCGATAAACATCCCTATTCCATCGCCGTGGACATTCCAGATAATCGTCTCCGAAAAGGTCGGGAGATATCGATCCCTCAGCTCAAGCCGATCATCGCCTGTGTGCGAGGAGTACCAGTAATCGTAATACGCCTGATCGTAGGCATAGACCATCCCAATAGCGGGATGGGAAGCAACATCATCCTTCGGACGCGAATAGAGAAATGAGATGCTGACAACATCGATCGAATCGATATCCCCACGTTCCGGCACCCAGTTCGGGTAATGGCCAGTATGAACCTCACGGCCGGACCAGTAATCGTACGATTCGCATCCAAGCATGTAGATCTCCCTTCCATGCGTGTGGACATGGGCGATAACCAAATATAAACTGGGATCGCGACCGCCGTTGATGTCTGTCCCCAGCTCTGCGGTTATCTCGAGAATGACCGGAATTTCCGGCGCAAGCGTCGTGGCCGTAACCCGCTTCCCCTCCCACTCAGCCACCAGACGATATTCCCGACCGGATACCGGCGTCAGATCGGTTGCCTGATAGTAGCCGTTGCCAATCGGCTTCAGCGGATACACGCCTGTTGCCGTCTCAATCCGCGCCGAGACATTATCAAGCCCAACATCGCGCTCCGAATATTGCTGGTTGAGCGGAACCGTCCGGGAAAAGCGGATGCTGTCCACCGGCAACCCAACCGTGATAACGCCGCTCACCACCATGCGCGGCTCATATTCAACATCGCCGGGATCGACCATGGAATCGCAACCGCAGATGCCGAAAAAAATCAACAACAGGATAGGGATGATATTCTTCATGACAGACTGTTGAATTACTTCCGATGTTCAGACTGTTCAAGGAGGATCAGCCGCACGGCGGCCGAATCTGAGCGAATGAGGCGTCCTCCCGGACGTCGCAATGAGCGAATGATAAAGGCCAACGCCGCGGATGACCTCCTTCAACAGTCTGATGATGGGTTCAGAATGTGCAGCTTAGTCCAATGGTCGGGATAATCGGAAACAGGCTGACCTGATGCAGCTCGATTCCCGGCGTTCGCAAGCCGCTGGCGGGATCGCGGACAATTGTTTTTTCCACATACTGCGAGAATATATTCCGGTGATTATAGGCATTATAGATATTCATCGAAAACTGCCAGGGAATATCGAACAATATGAACGAATATGTCGCGTTTAGATCCAGCTTGTGAAATGCCGGAAGGCGATGAGTATTCCGTCCCGAGTAATCGAGCCTTAGCCCCGTGAAGATAGATAACTGATCTTCATGACGAAGCCCCGAAAACTGATACTGCCCCGCGGCAAATGTATACGGCTGGCCGGTTGCATATGTCCATGTGGCGCTCAGTTCCCACCGGTCATTGAGCTTATAGGCTGCCACCACCGAGACATCGTGACGGCTGTCGTATCGCGGATAAAAGGGGCGTCCCTGATTGAGATCGGCAAATGTGCGGGTTGTCCAGGAAAGAGTATATCCGATCCACCCGGTTACCGGACCGATTTTCTTGTTGAGGAATAACTCAATTCCATATGCCCGCCCTTCCCCATGCACAAGGTTTGCATCGAGCGGAACATCGGAGGAGAAATCCGCGCTGTCGCTATAATCGTAAAGATTATCCATCTGCTTGTAATATCCCTCGGCCGATAAAAGGAACATATTATCCATCAGATTCCACTCAACCCCCACCGATCCCTGCGCCGCCGCTTCCGGCTGATCAACATCGGTCGATATAAACCATGTATCGCTCGGGAGAGGAAGATCGTTCCGGGCGACAAGGTGCAGATATTGATGGGAGAGAGAGAACCCGGCCAGAATCGAGAGATCGGCGGCCGGAGTGTATTTCAGCGATATCCGCGGCTCCGCCTGAAGATATGCGCCGCTGGAGAACCAGCAGATCCGCCCGCCGTACTCCAGCGTCAGAGCATCGGCAACATTCATCTTATTCCGCAGATATATTCCAAGGTCCACGGCGTCGGCGGTACTTGGGCGAAGCGTGCTGGTGGAGTCGGGATATTCATAACCGGAGGCGCTCCGCGTTGCATGCGATATCAGCTCGAACCCCGTTTTCAATTCCCCCGCCGAATCATTTTTTGCCGTCAGATCGGCGCGGAATGATATATCGTAAATGGCCGACGTGGAACGATACGAGGAACGGATGGCGTTAAGCGAATCGCGGTAGTGAAAAAGGCTTTCCACTTCATATCCGCTGTAGGCAAGGCCTCCGGCGATTGATATTGCGGGAGAGAACGTATGATTCCATCGCGCATTTGCCACCGAATTTCCCCATACGAACGTAAATGGAATGCGCTCATCCGGGCTGCTCGCCAGATGATCGCGCCCGATATATCCGCCAATCGTGACCTGGTCATCAGCCGTGGGCTTCCAGCCGATCTTGCCATTACCATCATAAAAATAATAACGCGGAATTGTGTCGGCGGCGGGAATAAACGGGGCGATAAGGTCGAGATACATCCTCCTCCCCGATACCATGAATGTGGCATTATCAGAGATCGGTCCGTAGAGCGCGAGGCGGGAACTGAGCAGGCTGATGCCGGCCGCGCCGGAGATACGCCCGGCCGTTCCCTCGCGCATCGTCACATCCAGCACGCTGGAGAGCCGGCCTCCATATTCGGCGGGGAACGCCCCCTTCACCAGCTTTGCATCCCGCACGGCATCGTTGTTAAAGGAGCTGAGAAATCCTCCCACGTGCGAGGGATTATAGATAATAACCCCATCGAGCAGCGTCAGATTTTCATCCGGCGAGCCGCCGCGCACATACAGCCCGCTTGATATTTCGCTTATCGATTTCACCCCGGGCATAAGCTGAAACGCGCGAAAAATATCAGCCTCCCCCCCAAGCGACGGCATCTTTGCAACAAACTCCGACGGCAGCTCCACCGCGCTCACGGTTCCCATCGTTATCTGCCGCCGTGCCTCCACGGTCACCCCATTCCCCTGAATATCCTCACGGTGAAGTCGCACATCCAGATGCACTCCCCCCCGTGACCCGATCTCCACCCGACTGATCCATGCGGCGAACCCCACCGAGCGGACGCTCAGGAAATACCGGCCGGCCGGCACATCATGGAGCGCAAATAATCCCTCCGCATTACTCACACCACCTCGCAGAACGTTTGCGGTAACCGTGCTGTCGCTCAACAGCCGCATCGTGGCGCCGACGACAGGTTGACCGCTCTCACCATCGCCCACCTTCCCCTCGATTGTCCATGAGGTCTGTGCCGCAATGGGAACGGCGGAAAATATTATCCAGAAAATGATGGCAAGCGGATGAGAAATAGCAATGTTCGATAGCGTGGGCATACTGCGTACAATCTTCTGCATCAAGGGAAATTCCGGAGCAATCCGTGCCGATAGCGCGGCTGGAGGAACCGCCACAATAGAGGTACAATTCCTCCATGTGAACCGATCATGTGACGAAACGAATGCTCAATCCGTTACTATGTAAACTGTTACGGGCCACCGGACAAGGCAATAATAGTTATGAGCCGAAGTCCAGTCAGGGTATGGATAATGGAACTGCTGTCTTGAACGATTTCTAAAGGATTGCGAGGAATGAACAGAACGATCCCCTTCAGTGTGCATGGATTGGCGTTGCAATCGGTACGATGGTGCAGGTGGATGTTCGTTGCAGCCACGTTTGTGCTATTGACGATCTCCGCGCACGCTCAGCCATGCAATCCCGCCCTCATTAGCATCAACGTGCTTCCCACCGTTCCATCGTGCGCTTATCCTTTCAAGGTGTCATGGAATTTCGGCCCGTTTCCCGGCCTGACCTCATCCTCCCCCCCCCTTCCCGCCTCCGGCATCTATAACTTTCCAGTCCCGCCAGGTCCCCCGCTGTTTCTGAACTGGGCCCAGATCGGCACCAGCCTGCCGCAGGCAACCCCTATTCCGATCAACACGTGGTATCCTATTGCCCTCGGTACTAATTGCTGTTGCTGCGTGCGGCTGA
>JBDSJW010000528.1:0-8460 GCA_039917235.1 Kapaibacterium sp. (SeqCode)
GCACGAGGATAACTGGACGTGCGGGTTCGGCGCGGAGATCGCGGCAACAATCGCCCAGGATGCCTTTACCTGGCTCGATGCCCCGGTGGAACGGATGGCTACCGCCGATTGCCCGATCCCCTACAACCCGCTGCTGATGGAAGTCGTGGTCCCGACAGTCGAGAAAATCGCGGCGCGGATTGCAAAGGTGATGGCGTTCTGAGGCGCCGCGCCGGTCATCGGCAAAAAAGCAATTTCGCACTTTGAGCATCTATGGCGCCCCCGGTGATAGCATTCATCGGGGGCGCCGCGGCATCATCACTCCCCCTCCCGAATATTCTCCCCGATTATTCAAACGCGCGCCGTTGCGAAACCGATCGGCCCGCGTCGTGAGATGAGCGCGTTGAAAACTATCGGCGCGTATCGGCAACTCACGGGGCGTTTGTACGTTCGCCTCCCCAGTGGCACGCGCGCCACGGCGCCATCGCTCCTCCAATCCGGCAACGCAATCAGGATATATCGCCCATGCGCTATCTCTCCAGCTCGTTCTTTATTCTTCTGATGCTGATGGCGGCAACGGCCCGCGCGCAGCAGACCATCACGGTGGATGGAACCGTGGTCGATGCCGATTCCAGGGCGCCGATCGCCGGCGCGGTCATCAACATCACGACGGCGGGGAAGCGGACCTACACAAACTCATCCGGCCGGTTCAGGCTGCCGGTCCCCGCCGGAACGCACACCATCCGCGCCACATCGCTCGGCTATCATGATACATCGATCACCATCTCCACGGGCTCCCCTCACCTCACCATCGCGCTCCGCGCCTCGTCGATTCTCCTTCAGGGGGTTCAGGTGACGGCGGAGAACAACGCCGAGAAGATCGTCCGCCACGCCATCGAACGGAAAAACGAAAACCAGGCGAAGAGCAGAACCGTGCAGGGGCTTCTCTATTCAAAAATCGTCTATACGCTGGGAGGGAACGGGCTTGGGCTGACCGATGCCGACCGGCAGGCGGTGCTGGAGACCTTCTCCCGCGCCTATTACAGCGACAGAGGCCCGCGACTTGAGGTGATCCAGCGGCGCCAGACCGCAAATGTTCCGGCCGGCGACAACCTGGCCGCGCTCGGCAATTTCATCAGCTTCTACGCCGACGAGCTGCCGATCCTCGGCGTTACCATCCCATCACCCCTCAACCAGAGCACCCTCTCCCGCTACCGTTTCTCCATCCGCGACCTGACCACGCTTGGCGGCGAACGGGTTTATGTAATCGATGTAAAACCTGCAACCCGGCTGCTACCGGCGTTCGAGGGGACCATCGATATCGCGGCAAACAGCTATAATCTGGTCGCGGTGGATCTCCGCCCGTCGGCATCAACCGCCATTCCGTATGTGAAGGATCTTCATTTCCGCCAGAGCTTCGAGAAATTTCAGGATGATATCTGGGAGCCGACCAGCCTGGATGTGTCGGCGAAAGGGGGCGCATCGCTTATCAGCGGCTTTGCCGATATCGATCTCTCCATCAGCGCCGCCAGCATCTTCACGGAGTTGAAAGTGAACGAGCCGATCCCCGATTCGGTCTACGCTGAACAGAAGATCATCGCCGCCGCCCCGGACGCCGATTCCGCCCGACCAGAATTCTGGGAGAACAACAGGCTGAGCGAGCTGACGACGGAGGAGCAGGAGATCTACCGGAAGACCGACAGCCTGGTGGCAAACCGCGACACCAGCGACGAGGCGCCGCGGGAGCGGCTGGGAATCAGCCCGGTGGTTGAGTTCAATCGCGTGGGGAGCGCATCGCTTGGGCTGGGGCTGGACCGCGCGCTTGGGCCGGTCGATCTGGAGGCGCATGCGGAGTACAGCATCGGGCTGCGGCGGATGCTTGGAGATCTCTCCATCACCATTCCGCTTATCGAGCGGGGGCAGCGGACAAGAGGGATTTCGATATCGAGCGGCGAGGGGGTTTCGCAATTTGAAAGCGGCGGTGATGGATCGCTGGCAATCCACGCAGGTATCTTCTCCAGTCTCGCCACCACCACCAGCGACAGAAGCCATCCGATGGTGATCAACACCATCATGGCCGCCCTGTTTCATCGCGATTACTACGATTATTTCAGAAAGGATGGCTGGCGGACCGGAATCGACGCACGTGCCGGGGCGCTCCATGCCGGCATGGAACTGGAGATGTCGCGACAGTTCAGCCAGCCGGTCAGCACAAACCGATCGATCTTCGAACACTATCTCTTCCGCCCGAACCCCGCCATTCCCGACGGGAACTACCGCACCGCGAGCGCAAGCCTCCGCTGGGGGGCCCCCGACGCATTATCGGGCGGAACCAGCAACGTGGAATTCGGCGCCGAGCTGACGGGGCTGTACGGAGAGGAAACCCGTTCCGGCCTGAGCTTCCGGGGGGCCGAGGGAACGCTACGGCTTCTCCTCCCCACCATCCCGACCGGCTACGCGCCGATGCTGCTGGATCTGAGCCTCCGCGGCGGCATCGGCGGCGATAATCTGCCGGCGCAGTATCAGTTCAGGATGCGGACATCGAACGGGTTTATCGGCGCTCCGTCGGGGTTTATCGGGTCGCCCGGCCTCTTCTATTCGGCGCCGACCGGCATCTACGGCGGCACGTGCTACGCGGCGGTTGTGGCGCGGCACGATTTCACCGATATCCTCTGGCGCGCCATCGGGCTGCCGACGTATGATGGGCGGGGGATCGGGATTTCGGTGGCCGGGGCGAGCGGATATTTCGAGAATCGAGGGGGTGCCGGCTACCTCTCCACGGGAGGAAGATGGTACAGCGAGGCGGGATTCGATATCAGCAACATCCCCACCTTCCTGGGTAATCTTATATTCCTGCAATTCGGCGCGCGCTGGGGCATCGGTCCCCTTGGTGCCGGCCGGTTCGGAGGGGTGCTCGGCATCTCCCTCCGGCAGTAGGTTCCGGCTCCAAAGTTGTGCGGTTTTCGGCCTGGCGCCGGTTCACGATTCGCGATATCGACGATGGCGAAGGGAAAAGAAGTCGAGGAGGATATCCTCTGGAAGATGCTCTCAAGCGAGCTTGGCATCCCCGAAATACGGGAGTTGCAGAATTATCTGGCCGGGGAATCCGATCATTACGAGATGGGATACGGGGAACTGGCGATTGAGCCGTACGACGGGCGCGGCGGCCATAGCGCTATCTTCCGCGTCCGGCATGCCCGGCACGGCGAGACGATGGTGAGCGCCAGCGCGCTGCAAAGCGCCCTGCACGACCTGATCCATGAACTGCGACGGTAACAGGATGGCGGAACGGACACGGATAGAATCAGATCACTTCAACAACGAGGCAACACTGTGGATACCACGGTAAACCATGAGCGCAACATCAACACGATCCGCCTTCTCGCGGTCGATGCCGTCGAAGCGGCACAGTCAGGTCACCCGGGGCTTCCGCTTGGCGTATCGCCGATGGCGTACGTGCTCTGGACCCGGCATATGAGGTTCAATCCCGCCAACCCGGAATGGGCCGGGCGCGATCGGTTCGTCCTCTCCGCCGGGCATGGTTCCGCCCTCCTCTACTCGCTTCTCTACCTGTTCGGCTATCCGGGGATGACGCTGGATCAGTTGAAGAACTTCCGGCAGTACGGCAGCCTGACGCCGGGGCATCCGGAATGGCATCTCACCGATGGCGTGGAGGTAACCACCGGCCCGCTCGGGCAGGGGATCGCCAACGCCGTCGGCATCGCCCTGGCGGAGCGCCATCTGGCCGCCACGCTCAACCGCGAGGGGGCGCCGGTGGCCGATTTCCGCACCTTCGTCATCGTTGGCGACGGCGATCTGATGGAGGGGATCTCCTCGGAGGCATCATCGCTTGCCGGGCATCTCAAACTCCACCGGCTGATTGCCCTGTACGATAACAACCATATCTCGATCGACGGCTCCACCGATCTTGCGTTCACCGAGGATGTACCGGCCCGCTATCGCGCCTACGGATGGAATGTGGAGGAAGTGGCTGATGGAAACGATATCGAGGGGATCGACGCGGCAATCACCCGCTGCAAGACCATCACCGACCGCCCCAGCCTGATCAGCGTCAGGACGACGATCGGCTACGGATCGCCGCATCGCGCGGGGACGGCGGAGGCGCATGGAACGCCGCTTGGACCGGAGGAGACAAAGCTGGTGAAACAGCGCTTCGGGTTCGATCCCGATAAAAGCTTTGTGGTGTATGATGACGTCCGCGAGTATTTCGCCGGCTTTACCGCGAAGGGGGCGGAGCTGGAGAAGGAGTATATGGCGATGCTTGAGGAGTACCGGAAGAACTTCCCCGATATCGCGCCGCTCTACGACCAGTGGGTGGAGCGCCGCCTTCCCGATAACTGGCGCGACGCGCTCCCGAAATTCGCCGTTGGCGATGACATGGCAACCCGCGCGGCAAGCGGCAAGGTGCTGGATGCCATTGTCCCGAAAATCCCGATGATGATCGGCGGCTCGGCCGATCTGACGCCATCGAACAACACGAAATTCAAGGGGAGCGAGGATCTGACGCCCGCCAACTATGGCGGCCGCTATATCCGCTACGGCGTTCGCGAGCATGGCATGGGGGGCATCATGAACGGCATGGCGGTCACGGGGCTGATCCCGTACGGCGGCACCTTCCTCTGCTTCAGCGACTACATGCGCCCGGCGATACGGATCGCGGCGCTCAGCCACTACCCCACCATCTTCGTCTTCACGCACGATTCAATCGGCCTGGGAGAGGATGGCCCCACGCATCAGCCGGTGGAGCATTACGCGGCGCTCCGCGCAATCCCGAACCTCTACTTTATCCGTCCGGCGGACGCCAACGAGACATCCTTCGGGTGGCAGATTGCACTGGAGAATCGCGACAACCCGATCGCCTTCGCCCTCTCCCGCCAGAAACTCCCGACGCTCGCCGGAACCGAGCAGGGAGGCGCCCTCAAGGGGGCCTACGTGCTGGTCGATTCCGAACAACCCGACATCATCATCGCCGCCACCGGAAGCGAGGTCCATGTGGCGGTGGACGCCGCGAAAATCCTCGTCAGCCATAACGTATCGCCGCGGATTGTGAGCATGCCGTGCTGGAAGATTTTCGAGGAGCAGTCGGAAGAATATCGCGAGGAGGTTTTCCCGTTCGCGGTGCCGGTGATCGGCGTGGAGGCTGGGGTGGAGATGGGATGGCAGAGCTACGCCGATGGATTTGTCGGGATGAAGCGCTACGGCACATCCGCGCCGGGAGAGGTGGCGATGGATAAATTCTGCTTTACGGCGGGACATGTGGCCGACCGGGCGATGGGGCTGCTGGCGGAGATCGTCTCCTTCCGGGAAGTTGTGCAGAACAGGCTGGAATCGGAGATGATGGAGGAGATGAACGAT
Organism: Kapaibacterium sp. (SeqCode); assembly: GCA_039917235.1. Taxonomy (GTDB): domain Bacteria; phylum Bacteroidota; class Ignavibacteria; order OLB7; family OLB7; genus JAFDZV01. Next base: position 5,356 of record JBDSJW010000528.1, read on the forward strand.
GAGGAATCCGCGCCGGACGAGGCGTAACCGGAAGTCCCGGTTCCCCGATTCAACAACCGATTGATGTCATAATCATGAAACTCGTCATCGCCAGCGATCACGCCGGCTTCTCGATGAAGGAGCGCCTCCGCCCCTGGCTTACAGAGCAGGGGCATGAGGTGGAGGATCTGGGGGCGTTCAACGAACAGCCGAGCGATTATCCCGATTTCGCCGGCGCCGTGGCGCGCGCCGTGCTGGATGGGCGCGCCCAACGGGGTCTTCTTCTCTGCGGAAGCGGCGTGGGAGCATCGATTGCCGCCAACAAATTCCCCGGCATCCGTGCGGCGCTGGCGCACGATACCTTCTCCGCCCGCCAGTGCGTCTTCGACGACGATGCAAACGTCCTCTGTCTTGGTCCGCGCGTTATCGGCGAGGAGCTGGCGAAGGTGCTGGTGACGGCGTTTCTCTCGGTGGAGTTCAGCGGACTGGAACGACACATGCGGCGACTGGCGAAACTGAAGGAGATTGAGGATGGAGCGTTGCGGTAATGGCGGTTTGTACGTTGAAGAACGTCTGTACGTTGGAACGACCGTCAGGGCGGGTTTCAAACCCGCCCCGACTTGGACTGTATCAACTAAAAACTTCTGATAACGCCGATTGTGAGCGACTGCTTGAACTGCGTCTTGCGCGTCTGCGTCACATCGTGAATCACATTGAATGTCCAGATCAGGCCGATCGATTTCCAGAGCTGGAATCGCGTCTCATTATCCCAGTGCACGCTCCAGACGGAAAGATCCTTGAAGCCGGTGGCAACGCCGAAATGCGCGGTAAACGCCAGCGTGGTATCGGCGCGAAGCGCAACATCATTCACAAACTCGATTCCCGAGGTCGGTTTATACCGCTCGATCACGTTGAATGTGGTAAAGTCATCGGTCATCAGCGTCTGATAATGGGCGCGCACCTGCTGCAAAAGAAACCCGATGCGTGTATTGAAGATGCCGTCGGCGCTCATGCGGCTGAAGCTGAACCCCGCCGACTGCTGCGTGGTGATCGGATCGCGGAAGGAGCCCATCCGCATATACATCGGCCCGAAATACCTGTACGATTCGGTGATCGCGGTTCGGACGTTCGTGGCGACATACGGATCGATCATCCATTTGACGGGATAGATCGCCATCACCTCGGTAAAAATCTCGTTATCGTTCGTCTGGAAATTCCTTCCGGGGATTGAATCATCGCGATAGTTGACTCCAAGCCCGAAGTTGAGCGTTCCCCTCAGCGTGAAGGGGCCAACCGTCCGCTGCTGCCGCGCCTGGATGCCGAGCTTCACGGCAAGATAATTTTCATCCGACATCAGCCAGTTTGATGAAATCGACTGCGCGAATGAGAAGCTGACGGTCATGCCGTTATAAAGGCTGGCAAGTGCCGCGTTTACCTGAGGCTGAGCAGGGGCTGGCGTTGCGGTGCCGGGATTTGACGGCTGCGTGGTGCCTGGAGCCGGTGTCCCCGGACCGGGCTGCGGAGCGCCGGTTGACATCGTTGTCGGGGTGCCGGTGGAAGGGGGGGGAACGGTCGTGGATGCATCGGGCGGGCGCGCGGTTATTTCCTGCGCGACACAAATATCGCCCAGAAGGAGGCAAAGGAGAAGCCCCTTCAACAATCTCGCTAGATATTTACCGGACGCATGCATACATCAATGATCGCGGCGTGGATGGTAGATAATGGAAATCGCAACCAATCCGAGCCTCCGTACGGCGAGAATACATCTCCTGCAATCGTATGTCGAAGTTGAAGAATCTCGAACTGCCGGGCGATGGCTTCCGCGGGCTTATCACTCCCGCATCTTCCGGCAGTATACGGCGGGTCCATAAATGAATCAAGGGAAAGGGCGCTCCCTCACCCTTTCCCTCGAAATAACGATCACGGAATGCCTGGTGATCGCTATATCGACAAGCAGGATACTTTATTCTCCGTGCCCATCGGTATTCTTCGATACTATATTTTGTGCAACTCCGATCTACTGTTCGATCGGCTCAATCATGCTTCTGTTTTCAATGTAGTGGGCGGTTGGCCCGTTGCTCCGATTACCTCTCTTGTTCTCTTCGCCCATTCGGTAACCGGGTTCAGCCATCCTCCACATTAGCTAAGATGATATGAGATTGAAAATCTGCACATCGGAGGAGAAGGAAATCGGCAATCGATGAATTTTCTTCCGATTCACCGCCACCGATGGTGGCTGGCGTGGGGCCACCGTGCCCGAACCCGCCAATCTCCGCATCAAAGAACATCGGGTAAAAAAGGGCAGGCCTTTCGGCCTGCCCCCGAATGCCATATGAACTATGCCGCCCCGCCTATCCCGCACTTCACCGTCATCACCACGAGTCCCGATTCAACGGAGTCCGGATCATAACTCCATTGGAGGAATCGCGGCGCTGTTATTCCGGTTGAAGAGGGCGACCGCACATGGCATCAGTACGTATCGACAGCGGTACCCCCCATAGATCCCGCGCCGACGCGTTTATCAAAGACCTTCGAAACCTCATCATTCCACCGACACACTCTCCCCTGCCTCCCAAATCATCCCGCTCTCAGGAACGCCACATTGGCGGCATTCTCTCCTGCAGTCTCGCGAGCGAATCGTGACTTCTCTCTCTATGATGACCGATCGATTCCTCACGCTCCCCCCCTTCAGCCAGCGGCAACTCCGGATGGCCCCAACCATACAGGTACAATTCCGGAGATTCCGGCCTGGCGACCGCTCGGGATCTCCCCGGCAGGGTCATGTACGCCTTCAGAATAATTTCATCGTCAAACTACACGATAAATCCGGCTGCCATTTCTCGTAAAACGCTTTTTTGAGGAGTCGAGGGAAGTTTTTTGCGTAAAAATGCAGGTGGAGCTTCCATGGAGTCAGATATAGGAGAAGAAAAACCGCGCGGTCACGGCCGAAAGGTCGCTTTGTGGGGGCTGCCGAGAGTGAAAATGAGTGAGGGTGGTGGCCTAGAGGGCATAAACGTCATGGAGCGGGCCAGTATACTGACCCGCTCCGGGTACGTCCGCTCATTGTGTGGCTATGAAAAGAAATTTTCCGCCGGCATGGCTGATACAAACGACCAGCCCCGGCAT
>JBDSJW010000529.1:0-6447 GCA_039917235.1 Kapaibacterium sp. (SeqCode)
GATGCTTGGCGCCTGTTCCGTGATCCCGATCGCCTTCCGCTACGAGGTCGGGAGGGATGAACTTCCGGTGGCATACGCGGGGATCGGGGAGGCGCGATCGTTTCGGGAGCCGCCGCCGGCCAGAGAGCTTACCGCGCTGATCGGCGCGATGCTGACCTGGGAGCTGGACCGGCTGCGAGATGATCTGATCGCCGAACGAACCGACGATTTTCAGACCGCGATCCGGGGCGCCGGGTCGATCAACGAATGGTGGGATCGTGTGCGCGATTCATGGAAGGGCAATTCATGAATTGCCCCTATCTTTGGCGATGCTCTTCTATCTCGCGCTTCCGCTTGTGGCCCTGGTCACGATCTATCATACCTTTTCATCGATGGTCGCCGCGCTCGTGGATAAGAGCGGGGTGCGTTACCACAACGTGCTCCGGCGCTGGTCCAAAAACCTCCTCTGGCTGCTGCGGGTGAAGGTGCGCGCGCACGGCGCGGAGAACCTGCCGCTGACCACCAACTACGTCTACCTGGCAAGCCATTCCAGCTACCTGGACATCCTGGCGCTGGGAGCCACCGTCCCCGATCCCATTCGATTTATTTTCAAGGAAGAGATCACCAAGGTGCCGATCTTCGGGTGGGGACTGGCGCTTGGGCCATATATCCAGATCGACCGGGCGGACGCGCGCAACGCGATGGCGAGCATCGAAAAGGCGGCCGGCGAAATTCGTGACGGCGCATCGGTGGTGATCTTCCCCGAGGGAACCCGCACCTCCGACGGGCATCTTGGCCCCTTCAAGCGCGGCGGTTTTATGCTGGCAACCCGCTCCGGCGTGCCGATGGTCCCGGTGGCAATCCAGGGGAGCTACGAGCTTCTCTCCCGTCGCGACTGGAAGGTGAAGCCGGGGACAATCGACATCACATTCGGCACGCCGATCCAGGGAAAGCAGAACCTGAACCGCGCGGAGGAGCAGGGAATCCAGAAGGCCGTACGGGTGCAGTTGCTGGAGATGCTGGGACAGGAGGACGCGCCGGTTCCGAGCAAGGTTGCGGAGGGGTAGGGCGTTATGAGGGATATCGCGGAGCAGCACTTTAGCGATATCCATTCACTCTCTCCCGGAAACCGCCGCGGACAGAGTGAAATCATAATTTTCCGCCGATCCGATGATATCACATCACCCCATCTTCTCATTTCTATTCCTGGCAATGGTTACTCTGGCGCTTCCCGCAAGGCTTGCGGGGCAGAAGCACTATATGGTAAAGGATTTCAATCTGGCGGGGCCGGTGAAATCGGTCGAGGTGGTGCATGGAGTTTATGATAACAAAGGGCTGCCGGGTTTATGGCAAATGCCCCAGGGATGCCAGCGCTTCGATACGCTCGGGCGATGTGTCTGGAATGAGGATCAGATGGATTCCGGCGTCATTGGGCACTCGGTCAGGGCGGTTTATTTCACCGCCAACATCCTGCGGGATTATCGAGGCAACATCATCGACAGCTCCGGCGAGAATGCCGATACCCGCCACATCTTCATATCGGACAGCATACACTACTGGTATGATTCCGCCGACCGGCCGGCCAGATCGGATGAATCATTCACTGAGGTAGACTCAGCGCATGATTACCATTATGATGAGATAACCGGCCGCCAGTATGATACTCTCGGGAGAAGCATCGTGGTCACCAGTAATTGGACCATGATGGAATTCCTCTCCTACGATTCCACCGAACGCCGGACAAAGCAGATCGTGGCCGTGAAATTCCTGTTTGAGGAATACGCTGACACGCATAGATATATGGTTGAACGCCTGCGGCGACCGTTTCAACTTCCACGCAATATCAATGAACTCAGCTACAAACTCGACACCACATTCCACACCTACGACGCACACCACAACCTGGTACAGACGTATGCGGTGGAGCGTGTGATAGAGGCCTATGAGGACTCCATCACGCCGCCCCACAGGTCGTGGAAACTCTGGGTCTACGAGTACGATTCACAGGGAAACTGGATATCGATGACAGTATTCGAGCCTTCAACCGCCGACCCGGAGATCGTGAATACTGAAGTACTCGTCCCGCAGGAAGTATACCGCCGCACCATCACCTACTATTAACCCCCTCCTGTCAGAAGTCGTAACCACTATCGGCTCACCTTCTTTCCCGCGTTGCGAGTTCGGGGCTCCTTCGGTAAGTTTGCCGTCTGTTTTTCGTTACGGCCGCTGCCGGACCGGAGCGTTGGGCATTGCCCGATCCGTCCGCCGCCGGCCCATCAGATCATAAGAAGGATCAACACCGTGAAGGATCGCGTCGAAGTCCGCTCGCTGAAGGATCATGTCGGGGAGGAGGTTACGCTCGGAGGCTGGTGCTATAACTCGCGTGGGAGCAAGAACGTGAAGTTCCTGCAACTCCGCGATGGAAGCGGCACCGTTCAGTGCGTTTTCGGAGGAACCAGCGCGATCAATAATGCGTTCGAGCGGTTCGATGAGATCACCCAGGAGACCAGCCTCTACGTCACCGGCGTGGTGGTAAAGCACCCGAAGAAGGAAGGAGTGTACGAGATCGACGCGCGCGATTTCGAGATCATCCAGATAGCGGTCGATTATCCGATCACCCCGAAGGAGCATGGAATCGACTTCCTCTTCGACCGGCGGCACCTGCATCTCCGCTCCTCACGGCCGCACGCCATCATCCGCGTCCGCCACAGGATTATCAAGGCCATCCGCGATTATTTCGACTCGCATGGCTTTACCCTCCTCGATTCGCCGATCCTCACCGCCAACGCCGGCGAGGGGACCAGCAACCTCTTCGCCACCGAATATTTCGATCTGGGAACCGCCTATCTGGCGCAGACCGGACAGCTCTACGGCGAGGCAGGGGCGATGGCCTTCGGCAAGGTCTATACCTTCGGGCCGACCTTCCGCGCGGAGAAGTCGAAGACACGGCGCCATCTGACGGAGTTCTGGATGGTGGAGCCGGAGGTGGCGTTTATGGATCTGGATGGCGACGCGGCGCTGGCCGAGGATTTTATCTGCTACGTCGTCGAATGCGTTCTTGCCGATTGCCGCGAGGATCTGGCAACGCTGGAACGAGATATCACGAAGCTGGAGAGCGTCCGCAAGCCCTTCCCACGTGTTACGTACACCGAGGCGGTGGAGATCCTCCGCCGGAAAGGGCGGGAATTTGAATGGGGAGATGATTTCGGCGCGCCGGATGAGACGATGGTAAGCGAGGATTTCGACCGGCCGGTGATCATCACGCATTATCCGACGGTGATCAAGGCGTTCTACATGAAGCGCGATCCCGACAACCCGAAGGTGGTAAAGGCGATGGACGTGATAGCGCCGGAGGGATATGGCGAGATCATCGGCGGATCGCAGCGCGAGGATGATATCGACCTGCTCCGCGAGCGGATCGAGCATGAGAAGCTCCCGATGGAGGTCTTCGAATGGTATCTTGATCTTCGTCGGTTCGGCTCGGTGCCGCACGCCGGGTTCGGCATGGGGCTGGAGCGGATGGTGGCGTGGATCGGCGGCCTTGAGCATATCCGCGAGGCGATCCCCTTCCCACGCACGCTGGCGCGGCTTACGCCGTAAGCGGCGACCGTTTACGGCTTCCCGAGATGATCGTTCCAGGAACTACAGCATTCTATATAGTCTCGTCATGACACTCCAGACCGTTCTCTTCTCGATCCTCGCCGCCATGGCGGTGACATCCGCGCTGATGGTGGTAACCCGCAAAAGCGCCATCTCCGCCACGATGTTCCTCGTGATGCACTTTATGACCCTCGGCGGGCTCTACCTGACCCTCCACGCCCAGTTTATGGCGGTGATTCAGGTCCTTGTCTACGCCGGGGCAATCATGGTGCTTGTGGTCTTCGTGATCATGCTTCTGAACCTGGGGAAGGAGGAATCGCTGAGCGAGCGGATGACATCGCGGGAATCGATCAGCGTGGGGCTGGCGATGATCCTGGGGGGCGTCATGATCTACGCGTTTACGCGGGGCCTCCATCCGGCATCCGTGGTGGCAAAGGAGATCGTGAACCGGAACGGGACAATCGAGGCGGTGGGAAAGGCGCTCTTCACAACCTATGTCTTCCCGTTCGAGATGGTCTCCATGATCCTCCTGGCCGCCGCCGTCGGCGCCGTGGTCCTGACCAAGCGTCATCTGGCCTGAGCCCGGCGCCCCGCTTCGTGGCGTGACGGCCGCGATCGACTTCGAACGGTCAATGAATCATTCTCTTTTTCCTCTGTAGCTATGCTTTCGCTTCCCATAGAATATTATCTGGTGCTGAGCGCGGTGGTCTTCCTGATCGGCATGGTCGGCGTGCTGACCCGCCGCAACGCGATCATCATCTTTATGTGCATCGAGCTGATGCTCAACTCGGTCAACCTGACGCTTGTCGCCTTCAGCCAGTATATGGGCGATATGGCCGGGCAGATCCTGGTCCTTCTGGTGATGACGGTTGCCGCCGCCGAGGCCGCCGTGGGTCTTGCCATCGTCCTCTCACTCTTCAGGAACAAGCAGACCGTCTACGTGGACGAGATCAACCTTCTGAAGTGGTAGCCCCCACCGGAGGGCTCCCGGGCCCTCCCCGTTCCAACTGGATCGGCCGGATCAGGATCATCGTCATCGTGACGATCATCGGGTTCGCCGTCTGGTACATGCTGGCGCACACCAACCGCGACGATCTTCTCAACGGGCTTGCAACGATGAATACCGGCTGGGTGCTGGCCGGCGTGGGCGTCACGCTGGCGGCGCATCTGGCCCGCAGCGTCCGCTGGCGGCTGATGATCGCCGGAGGGAACACCATCCATCTGCTGAACGCCTTCTCCGCCACCATCATCGGCTATATGATGAACAACATCATCCCGCGCAGCGGCGAGGTGGCGCGCCCCTACGTCCTCTCACGCAGCGAGTCGCGGCCGATGGGAACGCTCCTGGCGACCGTGCTTGCCGAGCGGGTGATCGACGGCATCACGCTGGCGATCATCGTGGTGGCGCTGATCGTGGCGGAACCGGGAAACTTCGACAGGATCTTTGCCGGCTACAGCCGTGGTGGGATTATCGCCGCGGTTCTGGTGCCGCTGGCCCTGGTGATCGGGATTATCGTGGTGATGGTGCGGACACGGCTCGGCGAACGTGCGATGGCGGCCGTGCTGAAGCGGCTCCCGCCCCGCATCGGGGGGAAGATCAGGACATTTCCGGAGGATTTCCGGGCCGGCATCGCCGTCAGCGGCTGGAAGGGAGTTCTGGGGATGGCGGGCTGGACCGTCGTTATCTGGACCGGATATCTCCTTGCCATCTACTGCGCGTCGCTCGCCTTCGGGTTCGACAGACTCTACGGCCTGGGGCTGGCCGGCGCGCTCCCGCTGCTTGCCGTGACGGCCATTGCCGTGGCGATCGCCCCGACGCCGGGGGGATTCGGCGTTTATCACGCCCTCTGCTTTGCCGCGCTGACGGTCTTATATGGCGTTCCTCCCGGGAAAGCTGCCGCGTTCGCGGCGGTGGCACACGGAGCGCCCTATCTGGCCGTCATGGTTACCGGCTCACTCTTCTTTTTCCGCGAGGACCTCTCCTTCGGCGATACTTTCCGCCGGGGGATGACAGCCGCCGCCCCGATATCGGATGATGACTCTGCACGGACCTGAGCCGAAACGGGGCTCCCGGCATCTCCATACCATCTTCTGAATTTGCTTTGCCCGTCCCCCGGGACAGGGATATATTGCTCGATGGGGTCGTGTAGCTCCCATGTATCGTCTATAATTGATGCTCCTATGAAGACTTCGAACAACGGTTCAGGACCTGATGATTACGGGAAGGGATCGCCCTACGGAAACGGCGATTCGGGACGCGGACAGTCCAGCCGGGCGCTCGCCCGCCGTACCGGTTCGCTTGGGTCCTTCCGTCGCCAGGGGTCGATTCAGGAGGCGAATATGATCCCCTCGTCGCTGATGGAGCAGCAGGAGAAGCGCCGCTTCACCTTCAGCGACTACATGGGGCTGCTCTGGCGGGGAAAATGGATCATCCTTGCCTGCATCATTGTGGCCAGCGTCGCGGCCGCCTACTACACCTATTCCCAGCCGTTTGTTTACAAGTCATCGCTCCAGATCATCATCAATGAGCAGGACCGGAACATGTCGCCGCTTCTTGGAAGCGAGACGTGGTACTGGCAACCACCGGAGCGGGTTCTCAAGAAAGAGCTTCAGATCCTGACATCGCAGCCGATCCTCCAGCAGACCGCGGAACGGCTTATCGCGCAGCATTATCTGGATACCGTCAAGCGGGATACGGTGATCCCGGTGGTTGTCTCCAGCGAGCGGATAGTGAACACGCGCTATGTCAAGGCCACGCCGGAGGAGAAGCAGGCAGCGCTGACAACGACCGTCGCCAACAGCATCCGTGCGCTTATCACCTTCCGCCCGTCGAAGGAGGCGGATATCATCCAGATTCTCACCCTGGCG
>JBDSJW010000530.1:0-5587 GCA_039917235.1 Kapaibacterium sp. (SeqCode)
GGAGGGGTGATCGGGCCTTGACGCATAAAGGCATATCGCGTCAGCGCATCATCATCTACATCTCCTCGGTCTTCTCCCGCCTGATATCGGCGCCAAGCGCGGTCAGCTTGTGCTCAAGCCCCTCGTAGCCGCGATCGAGATGATAGACGCGGAGCACCTCGGTTTCCCCATCGGCAACAAGGCCGGCAAGGACCATCGAGACGGAGGCGCGGAGATCGGTGCTCATGACGGTGGCGCCGGTGAGCTTTCCGCCGCCGCGGATGGTGGCGCTGTTGTCGTTGACATGGATATCGCAGCCGAGGCGGGCAAGCTCGGGGACGTGGGAGAATCGGTCGCGATAGACGGCATCGGTGACGGTGCTTGTCCCCTCGGCGCAGGTCATCAGAGCCATCCACTGCGCCTGTAAATCGGTCGGGAAGCCGGGGTAAACCGCCGTGGTGATGCCGACGGGGGCCAGCTTCTCCGGGGCCTTCAGCGTGATAACATCGGCGCGGATATCGATCTCGCAGCCCGCCTCCTCCAGCTTCTCAAGGACGAACGCGAGATGATAGGGGTTCGTTTTGCAGACATTAGCCCTGCCGCCGGTGATGGCGACGGCCATCAGCAGCGTCGCCGCCTCTATCCGGTCGGGAATCGTCTCCTCGTCCACCGGCTTCAGATCATCCACTCCATCGATGGTGATGGTGGAGGTGCCAAGCCCCTCGATCTGCGCCCCCATCTTCTGGAGGAAGCGCCCCGCGGCGGTCACCTCAGGCTCCATGGCCGCGTTGGTGATCACCGTCCGGCCACGGGCGAGCGTGGCGGCGGACATCACATTGAACGTGGCCCCCACCGACGCAAAATCGAAGCTGACGCGGGCGCCTTTCAGCCGCTCCGCCCGGGCGATGATGTAGCCCCCCTCCAGCGTGATCTCGGCACCGAGGCGTTCCAGCCCCTTCAGGTGAAAATCGACGGGACGGGGTCCCCAGGCGCAGCCGCCGGGGAGGGAGACTTTGGCATAGCCGTAGCGGGCAAGGAGTGGTCCAAGCACGTGAATCGACGCGCGCATCCTTTTGACATGCTCGTACGGAGCCTCCTGTCGGGGGATATTGGTCGTGTCGAGAAACAGCTCGTTGCCGTTCAACTCCGCGTGGGCACCCATGGAGCTCATCAGCCGGGACATCGTCCAGACGTCGCGGATGTTGGGGGTGTTGCGGAGCCTGAAGACGCCGGGGGCCAGGAGTGCCGCGGGCATCAGCTCAAGGGTGGCGTTTTTGGCGCCTGTGACGTTGACGGAGCCGCTCAAAGGGGCGCCGCCGCGAATGACGAATTTATCCATAGAGGGCGAAGTTACGGGATTTCCCCATCTCCCCGTTCGGCATGGCGCACAATCGGGCACAATCAATTGATCGATGATTGCGCGCCCCGGCAACATCACTCATCATGCCCTTCCTACCTTGCTTCCTTCGGCTGCCGGAGGTAAGTTCATCCCCTCATGAACAGACCCTCCCCCATTGGCCCCCTCCCCCGATTTCCGCTCCCGTTGCGGTGGGCCTTCTATTGTATACTGTTTATCCTATCCTTTGGGACGATTGCCGCGCAGACATCCCCGTCGCCGTTTGGAAAGCATTTCTTCGTGGTGATGCCGGATACCATGAGGGCCTATATCGGCCCGTTCGTCAACCCCGCGGCCGATAGCGCGCAGCTTATCATTTTCAGCAACGACACGGCGCATGTCAGGATAACCGCCCCCGGCTACAGCCGTAGCATTACCGTACTTCCGTCGGCATCGCGGACGGTTCCGCTGCTCGGTCCCGGCGGGCCGCGCAAGCCCTTTCTGGATACGCTCGGCACGGCGTCGCCGAATGTGCTGGAGATCACATCGGACAGCGCAATCACGCTTCTCTGCTATTACGTTACGCATGCCGGCTGCGAGGCGTTTGCGCCGCTTCCGGTGGAGTCGTGGGGAACCGAATACCGGGCGATGGCGCTGCGGAACCAGTTTATGTTCGATGTGGGGTTCACCGGCGCGCGGGAGGAGCAGATCTTCCTGAACGATGCCCCCTCGCAGATGATCGTGATCGCGGCGGAGAACGGGACGCGGGTGACAATCAGCGCCGCCACCACGCTTACATCGGCGCGCGACACAACATTTACCCTGAACGCCGGCGAGGCATTTCTGGTGGAATCCGATTCCACGGCCCGCTATGATGTGCGCTACGATCTTACGCCGCGCGATATCTCCGGCAGCGTTATCAGATCATCAAAGCCGATCGGCGTGATCACCGGCAACACCAGGACCGGCGGCGGCGCGGGGGCGCAGGCGGCACCGCCACCAACCGGAAACTCCGGGCGCAGCTCCGCGGTGGAATGGCTTTTCCCGATCATCGCTCACGGCACCACGTTCGTCTACCGGCCCATCGCGCCGTCAACCCTGCTGGACAGCACCGAGGAGATCATCAGGATCTACGCCACATCCCCCGGCATCACCACCATCACCCCATCGGGCCGGCCGGCCGATCTCCTCCCGGAGGGGGGATTTGTCCAGTACAGCTACAGTCTTCTGGCCGACCGGATGGCGGAGGGGAGCCTTACCAGGGCAACGGCGTTCCGTACCGATCAGCCAGCGGAGGCGATGGTGATCACCGGCTCCTTCTCCCGCAAGGTCGATCCCGACGCCTCCGATTACGCGATGTTCGAGACCTACGCGCCATCGATGAGCCTTCTTCAGCCGCGCGAGTCCTGGATCAACTCCGCCCGGTTCAACGCCCCCTCCTACCCCGCCTACCTTCTCCATTACGTGTCGATCGTCGCCGACAGCGGCGTGCAGATGCGCCTTGACGCATCGGATATCACGCCGACGCTCACGGCGGTTCCGGGGACTCCGTTCGTCGAGACGCGGATTCCGGTGGCCGCGGGGGACCACTCCATCTTCGCGACGGGGGGACGGTTCAGCGCCATCGCCTACGGGATCAGCAGGGGATCGGAGGGATATCAGCCGCCAAAGGCGCGGAAGGGGGATGACGGACTTCTGGGAGGTCGCGCGGCCATCGGCGATGCGCTCCTCCCCCATCCGTCGAAATACAACGAGGTGATCTCCATCGGCTATTCCTATCCGATCCTCGGCGTCTCCGACGAAAGCCTCCCCCCCGATTCCCTCACGATCGATCGCATCGACGGCTGCGACTCCACCATCGCCATCATCAAACGCTACGGGCTCCCCTGGAATCTCCAGCCGGTGACGCTCAGGCTCGACAGCGATTTTGTCAATATCGACGCGCGGATCACGGCCGACACGGCATCCGGCATCCCGGTGGGATACAGGATACGATTGGCGCCGATCGACTCTCGGAACGACGCTCGCGGAACGCTGGTGATCACCAACGCATCGGGGAGAAAATGGACGATACCGTTCATCTACTACGCCGATCAGTTCGCGATAAGCCCCCGCCCGCTCACCTTTCTGGACGCAACCATCGGCGTGGAACGGGCCATCTCCGTGAGTTTTGTGAGCCGGCGACCGTTCCCGCTGACGATCCGTTCGATCCGGCTGAAGAACGGCGGAAGAGGATTTTCGCTGAGAGATACCAATGATATCGGCGGGACGATTGCGCCGGGAGATAGCGTCAAACTGACGCTGGCATTCACCGGCACGACGCGGAATACGGTCTACGATGATACACTAATCGTGGAAACTGACTGCCACACCGATACCATCCTTGTCCACGCGCGCACCGGCCCCAGCCCGGTCCCGGCGATCACCGGCTACGACTGGAAGCTCCGCCGCGTCGGGAGCATTAACGACACGCTCTCCTTCCTCTCGAACAGCGGATCGCTCAGATATACGATCAGGAACGTGGCGATCGTGGGAGATATCGCCGGCGCCTTCTCGCTCACCACAACGCCGGACTGGCGCGGGATCGCGGGGGTGGGGCCGGGGGAGATTCATCCGGCGGGGATCAGGTTTACGCCGCCGTCCGAGGGGACGTTCACGGCCCGCATCCTGCTTGTCACGGACGACAACGATTCGGCCTGGGGGGAGCTTCGCGGGATCGGCGCACTGCCGCATATCGGCACCGCGACGATCGATCTGGGATTTCTCTGCCGTGGCGATACGCTCGATACCGCGCTGGCGATTCTCAGCACCGGAGGGATGCCGCTCATCATCCGGTCGATACGGCGCGCCGGCATCGGCGATGGGGAGATCGCCATCGACACGGCATCGCTCCCCATCACGATCCCGCCGGGCGACACGGCGCGACGGATGCTCCGCATCATCCCTCACGCTCTTGGAGGATTTGCCGATACCCTTATCGTCGGCTCCGACGCAGCATCCGGCGACAGCATTGTGGTGATAACCGGAACCGTCCGCTCCTGCCTGCGCGACAGCATCACGGTGGATGATCACGATTTCGATTCGGTGCTGATCACGCTGACGAAACAGGGGTTTGTGACGGTGAGAAATCTGGGAGATCGCGATGTAACCGTCACCGGCATGACGCTGGCCGGGGATACCGCCGCCGCGTTCGCCGTTCTCTCCCCCGCCGCGCCGTTCGTGGTCCGCCGTGGCGATTCCACGCGGGTCTTCTGCACATTCACCCCGGCGACGATCGGGCCGAAAGGAGCGCGCATCGAGTTCACGACGGAGATAGGGCCGCTGACATCGCACCTGCGCGGCGTGGGACGGAAGCTGATAGTGCCGGCCTTTATCCGTCGCGATTATCACGCTCAGCCGGGGATCACCACCACGATCTTCGTGGAGCTGGAAATGGGGCTGGATACGCTTCCGGTAAAGCGACTCGGCATCGCTGTCGGGTTTGCGCCGGAGCTGCTCGATTTTCTCGCGCTCTCGGCCGATACCGGCGGCGTGCTGGGGTGGCGATATTTTGGCGCGCGCGACCGCGACACCATCCGCTGCACCATCGACGTGAACGCCCATCCTCCCGGCGCAGGGCCGTTCCTCGCCATCCGTTTCCTCCCGCGACTGAGCCTGCTGGAGAGCAGCGAGCTTCCCTTTACGATCGAGGCCGGGCTTCCCTATCTGGAGATTATCGAGCGACCCGGGCTTTTCCGGCGCGACCCGATCTGCGGGCTGACGCAGCGGCTCTTCGTCTTCGATCCCAGCAGCTTCCGGCTGGATGAGAGCGTGCCGAACCCGTTGCGCGGCGAGGGACATATCGATTTCGAGATCCCCTTCGATGCCCCGACCACGCTGATCGTCTACAATGCGCTGGGGGAGGAAATCCTCCGGCTGATCGATGCCGACCTTCCCGCCGGAGCGCATACCGCGACGATCCCCGCCGGGGCAATCCCGCCGGGACTGTACTACTATCGCCTTGTCAGCAGCTCCTACGCGGCCATCCGCAAGCTGATCGTGGAATGAGTCCGGCCGGATATCATGGCTCCACGCGGAGAGGCAATCATATCGATCCATCATGAAATCCCTTATCCTGGCAACTCTGCTTCTTCTCTCCTGCTCCGGCGGCGAGCGGCGCGATACCGTCCCCGCCGGCACAACCGATACCGCCGGAGGGAACACAAAGCCCGTCACCGAGGCGGCATCGATATTCAGGCTGGAAAGCCCCGCGTTCACAAACGGCGGCGCCAT
>JBDSJW010000531.1:0-6317 GCA_039917235.1 Kapaibacterium sp. (SeqCode)
AAATTGCTTGTAAACTGGTATTCCGCGGAAATTGCTCCCGCGCATCTCCTTGGAGAATGGAAACCCGCGTTGGGTGCGGCGATCGATGAGCGATTCGCGCTGGATGAAACTTCATTTCAGGATACGATCAATGCTCGCCAGCCTGGAACGGGCGTGACGGGATGGAGTGTCGTCGATCAATCAGATCGGGGATGTCTTGTAAGCGGATTACGGCACTGGGGCGAGATGGCTCCGAAATTCAGTGATCCTTTCGTATCGCTTTATCAGTATACATCGTTCGTTGCAACGCCGAATGGCTGGGGAGTTGCCCGGAAAATATCGCCTGCCGGCCCGGATAGTCTTGTCGGAATCGATCTGATATCGGAGTCATATAATCCCAACAGATGCGAGTGGGTAACGCTGCTGGTACGAAGGATCTACATCGATTATGCCAGGTGGTTTCCCGCTATCCGTACGTTTTCAACCGATACGGGCGGTCATGCCACGTGGAATATCGATACCGCGATGCCAAGGATTGCATACGCAACATCGATTATCCCGATTGACAGCGCGGAATATTATACAGTGACAGGAACCCTCGCCACGCACTGGCGGGGAAGGGATTCGGTCGGCGCCTTTACCTTTACGAATGCGTATCCGAA
This sequence comes from Kapaibacterium sp. (SeqCode), assembly GCA_039917235.1. Lineage (GTDB taxonomy): Bacteria > Bacteroidota > Ignavibacteria > OLB7 > OLB7 > JAFDZV01. The sequence continues at coordinate 642 of JBDSJW010000531.1, forward strand.
TCCAAAATATCGAAGGCTGCTTGGACCGTATTTTCTGCTGAGTTCCTTTACCCCCGGAAATGCCGGGGGTGTTCTCGCTCTGGAATTATATGATCTGAACGGCACTCTCTTGCGGCGACGGGATGTTAATTATACCGGCGTGTGGAATGAACCGGTATTTGTGCAGAACAGGGTTGACTCGGCGCTCGCAATTCTGCGCGGTGATTCCTCCGGCGTCCGTCTCGACATGCTGGATCGGCTTCTCAACCCGGGGATAAGCGATCGTCCGATAAGCATAACTCGGGGAACGGTACGGCATCCGTCCGGGGTATTCCGTAATGATACGCTCTATGCGGTATGGGAGGACGATCGCGATGGAATCTCCCATATCTACGGCAATTATCTTCCGGTTCCCAGACTTATAGCCGATGCCCCAGGCGATGCTTCCGATAGTCAAAACGGTTTCTCCCTTGCTCCGAATCCAACAACAGGCGCAACGAATCTGCGGATGTTCAATCCCGGTTCCAGGGTTGTAATTGAAGTTGGAGATATGCGGGGGGAAATTATTCGGAGGTATTCATCCGACTACCCCGATTTTACGGAGGGCATCTGGTCGCTGGATCTGGAGAACCTGCCCGCCGGAATTTATACGGTGACCCTGATATCCGATGGAAAGCGGTCAACGCGGAGTCTGATCATCCATCGGTAGCGATGACAGTGGATCGGAGAAAGGACGAAATCAATTTGCGCGGACATTTCCAATATTCATCAGGAAGATATAATTTGGGAAACACGATACCTGCCCGCGCCTCTCCGCCTATTGCGGAGTGTGAATAATCAACGTAGTGACGATGCTCCGCATCCGGCAGGCTTCTTCGGGAAGCCGGATGCTGGCGGGCTATTGCGGCCAAATGCGTTCGATAGTGCGATGGCAGTATTGAACGTGTCTGTTGGGCGTAGACGATAGCAAAAACCGATGTTCTATCATCAGCGGAGAATGTTTGCAGTTAATCATACCCGTTACAACCATGGTCGGTGTTCCATCTCGGTCGGCGCCGAGCGGTTTATTTTCACTAACGTGTAACAGGTATGATCATCGAACCTCCCGTAGAGTCCACGGAGACCTATCTTGCGTCCCCTCCCGTTACGTCCCTCGATGAGCTGACGGAAGAACGCCTTCGGTCGATCCGGCTCCCCGCTGGTTATCTCGCGATTCGCAGAGGAATTGAATTATTCCTCGTCATCCTCTCGTTACCGATCACCCTTCCGATCTGTCTCCTGATCGCCCTGGCGATTCGCCTCGACTCATCCGGTCCCGTGTTTTATTGGCAGAAGCGACCCGGAAAAGGGGGCCGTATTTTTAAAATGGTCAAGTTCCGCAGCATGCGATATTCGCGGCGCGGCGTTGCGCGGCTGACCGAGGAGGCAGACCAGCGCGTTACCCGCCTGGGACGATTCCTCCGCCTCTATCACCTGGATGAGCTGCCGCAGCTTCTGAATGTCCTCCGTGGCGAGATGAGCCTTGTTGGCCCCCGTCCCGAGCCGACGTTTATGTCGGAGGTGTTCGAGCGGAATATTCCTTTTTACGAATATCGTCGTCTCGTGCCGCCGGGGATGACAGGCTGGTCGCAGATCAATCAGGGATATACCCACGATATCGACAGCACACGCATCAAGCTTCACTACGACCTTTATTACATCGAGAATCTCTCACCGCGTCTCGATTTTCTTATCGCCTGCAAGACAGTTCCGGCCGTGCTGACACGGTATGGCGCGCGCTGATACGCTGCGTTCCTCTTCCTGAGCATTCCGCTCCCTGATGTTGGGGGGCGGAGAGAGCTCGCCGCCACTGTAATATTTTTCGTGTAATTAAAACGAATATCGTTCAAGTCGTGACTGATGTGCATCAATATGGAATCGGCTGTGAATCTGGCCCCGGGAGCCGAGTGATCGATGCCGACAGGGGGCGCCGAATTATGATGCTGCACTGAGCGCCCGCGATGTGTAAATACATCGCGATTGTTGGCGATAAAGGCCGATAGATTCTACTGGCTATTTTTTCTGGCCTCGGAAATAGCAATTATCAACCACCATGGCAATTATTTCCCGCTAACATTTTCGTGAGTCGTGGGTTGGGTGAATGAAGCGGATACTCCCGATGGATCAATGGTAATTATCGCTCGATTTGTTTGGTTGATCGGGTCGATGTCATTACCTGAATATTCCCGGCGACCGCTTCCGAAGCCTGATCGATTGATACTATATCCATGTCCGAATTGCTCACGGACATGGAATGACTACCGATGAATATCCTCTGATGCGGATGCGTCAGGTATCGAATGCCGCCAACGGGATCGGCATGGATCGACGATGCGAACCCTACATCGTGATCTGTCAACGGGGATTGTGATACGGGTGGAACGGCAGGTGAAAGGATGCCGCTCCATCCCCACGATCCTTCCTGCAATGCGGGGTGGAGCCGGGAAATCATGAAACCACGGGAATGGTTTCCCGGCGCCCGCCTCCGCGGAGCCGGACGGACGTTGTGGTCGTCGCGCGACTGATAGCGTTTGTCTATCGTTGTTGAGGTGTCGCGCGGCGTCCACCGCGTCATGTTCGCTGCAAATAGTATCTTCACCGCCTGTACAACGAATCGAGCGGAAGCGAAGTCGCGGAAATCCCCGCGCCTTCGCTTGCTGTTGAATCGATCACAAAGCTCTTACCCATATGCGTACGCTCACACCTTCCGATTTCTTCGAAGCCGCGCGCCGCCGGGCTCCCCGCCTTGTCGAGTTGCGCCGTACACTTCATGCCAATCCCGAGCTGGCGTTTGAGGAGTATGAGACTTCCGCGCTTGTCCAGTCCGTGCTTGGCGAGCTGAATATTGAGATGCGTACCGGCGTTGCAAAGACCGGCGTTGTCGGCGTGCTGCGTGGTGGAATGGCGGCCGAGGGCTCCCGCTGCGTGGCGCTTCGCGGAGATATGGACGCGCTGCCGATTCATGAGGAGACCGGGCTGCCGTTTGCGTCGAAAAATGCCGGGAAAATGCACGCGTGCGGCCACGATTCCCACACCACCATGGCGCTTGGCGCGGCGATGATCCTCTCGGAGCTTCGCGATGAACTGCCGGGAACCGTGAAGTTCCTGCTTCAGCCGAGCGAGGAATTGCTCCCCGGCGGCGCGTCGGTGATGATCGCCGATGGAGCGCTGGACGGGCCGAAAGTGGACGCGGTGTTCGGGCAGCACGTTGCGCCGATGGTCCCCGCCGGCGCCGTTGGTTTTCATCCGGGGACGATGATGGCAAGCGCCGACGAAATCTACATCACGATTCGCGGGAAAAGCGGACACGCCGCGATGCCCCAGCTTTCGATCGATCCAATAGTGGCGGCATGCGAGCTGGTGATAGCGTTTCAGAAGGTGATCAGCCGGTCGATTGATCCGTTTCAGCCGGGCGTGCTCACCATCGGAAAGATCGAGGGGGGCTCCGCCACGAATATCATCCCGGATGAAGTGAAGTTGCAGGGGACGCTCAGGGCGATGAACGAGGATTGGCGTAAATCCGCGCATGAGAAAATCGAGAATATCATCAAGGGCGTCTGCCTGGGGAACGGGACGGAGTACGAGCTGGATATCAAGCTCGGCTATCCCGCGCTCAACAACGATCCCTGGACTACCCGGTTCGCGCAGGATGCCGCCCGCGAGATGCTGGGGGCCAACGCCGTGTTCGACGCGCCGCCGATGATGGGAGCCGAGGATTTTGCGTATTACCTTGAGAAGATCCCCGGAACATTCTGGTGGATCGGCGCCGGCACCGCCGAGCAGGGATGCGTGGCCGGGCTTCACAATCCGAAGTTCACGATCGATGAGAGCATCCTGCCGATCGGCAGCGCGCTGATGGCGTGGGTTGCCTATTGCTATCTGACGCAGGGGTGATTGTGATGGGATTTCGCGTTCGGTCCCGCATCGGCATCGCCGCGCAATGTCGGTGGATGCCGGCTCTGCTCCTGCTCCTTCTGGCATGCCGCCATATGGAGCGGACCGATGGCGATGGCACCAAGGAAATCCTCACGCGCGAGCGGGCCACTGCGATGGTCCGCTCGCTTTTCGCATCCTACGGCGTGGAACGTCCCGGCCTTAACGCGAACGATCTGGGCGCGGGAACGATCGGCGAAGCCGCCCTTTATTTCGAGTATCATTCCGGCGAAAAATCGCTGATCTGCTCCGCCCTTATCTACAAATTCCACGATGATCCCAAACCCGGCGTGCTTGATGCGTTTCACGCCGAGGAGAGCAGGACATCCACCGGTGGCGGCAGCCTGGTTTACGAGGATGCAAGCAAGGGGCTCTATCTCGACCGCGTCTATAAATCATCGCTTCCCGACTCCACATTCCGTGCGGATATGGAAAAGCTGGCGAGCGCGAGCGTGGCGTGGGGAAATGATGTGCTGCCGCGCGTCACCGAAAAAGTTTTTCATCCGAAATAATTGCTGGCGGAGTGTCCTGAACCACACCCACGGGAATATTCATAAATATCCCCGCGGCATTATCGCAACCGCGCTCAGACGTAGGTTCCGCCGCGGGTTGCGCGGAGCTGTTCCGCCGCCTCGATCTCGCGACGGACGCGATCAAACGTGTAGATCGCCTCCCCCTCCGGCCCAAGCTCGATATCCCCCTGTAATTTCACGACAAGCTTCTGAAGGATCGGGTCGATCTCCTCGCGCTTGATATCGTTCTTGCCATGGGAGACGATCGTGAAATAGATCTGATCGGCCGTGCCGCTCCAGATGCGATGCTGGAAGATCATCCTGAGAACCTTCTTCTCCTTGTTGCGCGCAACCCGTTCCTCTTCCTTCTTTTTTGTGATACCGTAGCGAATCAGGGAGACCGCGAAATAGCTGAGGGAGAAGAGTATCGGCATATAGCCGAGGAGGAAGTGCACAAGCCCGGTGCGGAAGAACGGGCCGAAGTTCCTGAGCGTATCAAGCCCGCCCGCCAGAAGCGCGATACCTGAGACAAACGTAAAACCGACGATGCCGACGATTGCGACGTTCCGTTCCGTTGGATTCCCGGAGTGCTCATACGGCGGCTCGTACTCATCCCAGTACGGCGTCACCTTCACATCCGCCTTTGCATCCTTCCCCGCCACAAAGCTGTCGAACTCCCCAAGCACAACCCCCTCATCGGTGATGGTCGGATCGCCGTTGAATCGGACCAGATAGTCCGCCATCCGTTCCTCCGCCTCCGCGATGCCGCCTCCGCTAAGCCCGATAAGCTCCACCGGGGCCAGTACGCCACGCTCGGCTCGGAGAAATGCCGCCACTTCCTGTTCGGTTGCAAGCGGATCGGGCTCCGCGCGTTCGGGTCCAAGCGCCAGATCGTAGATGGCGATGATAAACGATTTCTTGTTCTTGTCGGGGCCGCGCGGGGTTTCCACCCTCCGGTAGCGATAGCCGTACTCATCCACCGAGTAGGAGGTGGGGAGCATCACATTGGTCCAGAACGCAAAGCGGAGCCCCTCGGCCAGAACGCGGAGCACCACGCTCATAAGATCGCCGCCATTGGAGCGCCGGCGGTTATCGCGACTGTTTCCCTGCGACTGCGCCACAAGGACCGCCAGGACAGCCAGGAGCATCACGACCGCGTAGATCAGCACCATTGCGCCGATCCACATCCTGAAGAGTCGCTTGAAATTTTTCC
>JBDSJW010000532.1:0-4895 GCA_039917235.1 Kapaibacterium sp. (SeqCode)
GCTCGGCACGCCGCCTCCTGCCGCAATGCTTGCAAGCGAAACGCCGCTCACGGCATCCGCCGCAACGCCGGCAAAGCTGGAGAACGATGATCTCAAGTTCAAGGGAGGAAAATCGGCAGCGGCGGCACGCAGGTTTAGGGGCCATTCAGGCACATGATTTCCTTTTATCATCAATTTGTGATCATGGCTCATGTCAACTGAAATCGTTGAGAGAGTGAACCCTGGCCGCGGGTTCACTCTGCGGCTATTCATCTTCCTATGCGTATTTATCGCCTTCCATGTTCATTCAGGGTTCACATACAGACCAACCTTCCATATTATTTTCGGCTTTATGGCTGGATTTACCGGACTATGGAGCCGTGTATCGTTTCTGCCCACGTTGTTTTGGATTAGCATGGTAATCCTTGTGGAGACACTGGCGGCCTATGGGATCGGTTGCCGCATTATGGAGCACCAGGTGGAGATTGATGGCGGTTGGATGGAGCTGCCTCCTTACCTTCTCGAAGCCTGTATTGTACTGGCGCTTGCGGCGGGAGTTATTGGAACAGGGTTAACATATTCATTGCTACGAAATCTGCGAGCCCGCATAAAAGCACGGAATGAGTAGCCGACCTTATAAAAGGACTGGCTTTTCCGTTTATTGCTCCCATTAAATCCGAACATCATTTACTGAACAGGGAAAAGGAGATCATCATGATCGTTCTGCAATCCTCGCTCTTCGATACGCTCAGGCAGCCGGGGGGGCTGAAGAAATCGCTCCAGCAGGCGGTTGAACTGGAGTTTTCCACAATCCCTCCCTATCTCTACGCTTTATATTCGATAAAGCCGGAGCGGAACAGGGAGATTCACGATCTGATATTTTCGGTCGTGGTGGAGGAGATGCTCCATGTGTCGCTGGCGTGCAATATTCTCAATGCGATCGGCGGAGCGCCGGTAATCGATCGCCCGAAATTTATTCCGCATTATCCGGGGCCGCTCCCCGGATCGGTGGAACATGGGCTGATTGTCCCGCTGGAAAAATTCTCCCTCGATCTGATCAAAAATGTCTTTATGGTGATCGAGGAGCCGGAAGATCCACTCCATTTTCCGGTCGCGAAGCTGGCCGCCACGCCGCCCAAAACAATCGGACAATTCTACGATGCAATCAAGCGGAAGATCATCGAAAAGGGGAACGATATATTTACCGGCGACCCGCGAAAGCAGCTTACACGCGGCTTTCCGCCCGATCAGTTGATCGCGGTAACGGATGTGGATACGGCGGTGGCGGCGATTGAAACGATCGTCAAGCAGGGAGAAGGAACACGGGAGTCGCCGCTGGACCCGCAGGATGAGCCAGCGCATTATTATCGATATGCGGAGATTTATCACGGCAAGCAATTGATACCAAACCCGAACGCTTCCCCCGATGCCCCTGACGATCAGAAATATATCTACGGTGGCGATCCTATTCCGTTCGATGCCAACGGCATCTGGCCCACGATGAAAAATCCAAAGCGCAGGGATTATCCGGTCGGCTCAACAAACCCCGCGATCAAAAAAGCGAATTACGCCAACACCACGTTCAATTATACATTCACAAGCCTGCTAAAATCGCTTCACGCAACGTTCAACGGCGCCCCCGACACGCTTGCAAGCGGAATCGGGCTGATGGAATCGCTCAAGGAACAGGCGCTCGATATCGTCACGATCGATCTGGGAAATGGAGCCCACGCCGGCCCGACATTTGAATATCAGCCGACGAATCCGTAGGGCATTTAACGAGAGGAATAAGCGTTGCTATCCTGAACCACGGGCCAAGACCCGAAGGGTCGCGAAGCAAATCTCGCTGGCACGCATGGCGGCACCAGCTTGATATCCCTTCGCACCCCTCCAGATCATTTTTTGCTCTGCTCGCCAGAATTGCAAAAATTGATGGCGCTAATATACTTGACGCATATGTTGGCATTGTCCTCATCCAGCCAAGCTTGTCATCCTGAACCGTAGGTGAAAAATCTCGCAGAGTATGCCGTGATTGCTGACTCGCAGACACACCAGTGGCCGAATCTGCGAGATCCTTCACTGCGTTCAGGATGACAACGTTTATTCTTTTCGTTAATACCTTTATCAAAAAGTTCCTTGACTCCGTCATGGACTTCAGGATGACAATTCTTATTTTTTTCCCTGAAAGGCTTGGTAAAAAATCCGTTTTGTCATCCTGAGCGAGCGTAGCGAGAGAAGGATCTCGCAGATTCGTACTGCGTTTACTGAAATAATGCTTTGATTTTGTCATAGACTTCAGGATGACAAGCTAATTTGGCGGATACAAATATGCCTCAAGTATATTAGCGCCTTCCGCTAACCACTCTCACCCTCCCCCCTGCTGAATCATTTTTTTTATTACAACAATCTGCCCCAGATGATAATGGGTATGCTCGATGATCCCGTGGATATTCCTGTAGTACGTCCCGTATTTCTTATCCGCGAAATCCTCCATGAGCCTGCTCTCCGGCAATTTCTCGATCAGGACGGCGCACCGTTCGGCATCGGCCCAGACCTTGTTCAGGAATTGCGTCCAATCTTCCCCGGATAGAATCGGCGGATGATCGAAACTGTATTTATCGTTGGCATCGAGGGGCTTTCCCTCCAATACCATCAGAAGCACCCCCACAAAATAATGAGTGTGATAGACGAGGGTGGCGATATCATTAAAGGGTTCGATCCGTGTTGTGGCCTGCTCCCATGTTACATCCGCCAGATTATCCCTAAGGTTTGAGGTGGTCCAGTTTCCTCCGAAATGGACATCTCTCAGGTGCTTTGCTATCTGTTCCGTTAGATTCATGATTCTGGATATTATGATACTTGATACAGCTATGTGATTGCCAATATCACCGCGTAACAATCAGACGGCGCACCGTCCGCTCGCCGTCGATCGTCACGCGACAGAAATATATCCCCGCCGGCCACGATGACGCATCGATCGCCAGGGAATGCGATCCCGCATCCATATCGCGGCCGGCCATCCCCTCCACCCGTTCCCCAAGCCCGTCAAATATATCGATTGCAACGTTGCGTCGCTTCGTCAGGACGTAGCGCACTTCGGCATTTCCCGATGTGATATCAGGCACCATGATAACATCGTTAGACTCCGGCGCATCCCGTTGAACGGACGTTGTGAAAGGAGAAATGCTGAACACCCCGTTGAGCATCGTCCCGATAAAGAGGGTAGGCCCGGCGACGGCAAGCGACGGAACAAGATTTTCATACGGATAATCCGAAATATACTGCCAGTGTTTTCCATTGCTGGTTGACATATAGATGCGTTCCATGGTCGCCGCATATATCTCGGTTCCCGAAGCCGCCATCGCCGTGACTTCTCCGGAGATATATGAGGGGGACCATCTGACCCCATTGTCGGTTGATCGGTAGAGCATCGCATATCCTATCACAGGCTCTTCGCTTACCCCGGATCTCGTGGCAAATATCACGGTACCCGATGAAAAGACCGAGCCGATATCGAGATTGTAATCCGCCAGGCTTGAAACCGAATCCCACATATTCCCGTGATCGTATGACCGAAACACCGCGCCATTGGTAAATGCGAACAGGCCCGCCTGATGAGAAAGAATGTGCGTGACCGGTGTGCTTGGGCTGGTCTCCGGCCCCGATATCACGTCCCATGTAGCGCCGAAATCCGTCGAACGTCTCAGCCCTACCGTGCCGAACGAATTTCCCATCAGAGCAATGGCACTGGTTCCCTCTGCTGCAAATTCCACCACACCTCCCGTATCCGCAAGAACTTGAGACCATGTTATCCCTGCGTCGGACGAGCGGTAAATCTCTCCGTGGTTCGAATCGGTTTCCGCCAGACCCGCCAGGAGATAATCTCCCTGCACGGCCATCGCGTTGATATAAAATCCCGGTGATCCGATATCCTGTAAATTCCAGCTTCCACCATTGTCAGTTGTGCGATAGAGACCATGATGGTACGGCGCCGCAAGCATCGTATTTCCGGATCGCAGAAGTCGCCAGATGCCAACTGCCGATAATCCCGTTGTGGTCCGCATCCCCGTTGTGCCGCGATCAGTTGAGCGGAGAATTCCCAGATGCGATGCCGCTCCGCATCCGGCGACAAGCGTATCACCAATTGCCGCCAACACGTTGATATCATCCGCGCCGCTCCCCGCAACCGGCGACCATGTGATGCCATCATCGGCCGAGCGGAAGAGAGTGCCGGATACGCCTCCGGCAAGGTAGATCATCCCATTGGAGGCTATCATCGACCTGACGTGTCCCACGGGAAGCCCGTTCAAAACCTTGTTCCAGCTATCTCCGCCATCGGTGGAGCGATAACAATGATCCGCCTGATCCGATTTCTGATTGCCGGCGGAAACCAGAATTGAATTCCCGGTGATGCAGATTGTGTGAACGGAATTTTCGTTCGTATCAACCCTGAGCCCATTCCATGTATATCCGCCATCAATCGAACGATAGAGCCCATTCCGCGCGCCCGCCAGAACGGTATCGCCACGAACGGCGATGGTATTGATAATTGGAAAAGCACCAAGCTGGCTCCGCAATTTCCATTGATCCCCCAGATCGCCGGATGCGTAGACATCGCCGGAAGGAGTTATGCTGATAAGCGTTTCGCCGACAAACGCCATTGACCTGGAGAACCCCTGAGAATTCATCGACTGCCATGTAATTCCGGCATCGCTCGATCGATATGCGGCGGAATTCAGGCCGATGACCGTGGAACCGTGAGCGATAAAACGGTCGATATGCTCCTGAAAATAATCATTGGATGACCAGTTCCATGATAGCCCGCCATCGTCCGAGCGAAATATCCCTTCACCATCGGTCGCGGCAACCAGCGTATTCTTGGCACGCCCGATGGCGGTGACAGCACCTCCCCATGG
>JBDSJW010000533.1:0-3368 GCA_039917235.1 Kapaibacterium sp. (SeqCode)
GCCTGAATATCGACACGAAGACATCGGTGGAAACCGCGACGATCTATCATGCCGAGGCCGACCGCTGCATGCACGGCACGGAGAAGCTCTTCAACGCCAAGGGGAAGTAACAGGGAGCATTGAGATGATGAAACAGTATCGCGCGGCCAATCGCAATCATATTCAACCCATCGGCGTAATCATGCCAGTTCGTGTTTTCTCTCTCCTCCTGCTCGCGTTTCTCTCCGCCGGGAGCCTGTCGGCTCAGGTTCACAAGGGGACGTTTGCGCTGAAGGGGGCGCGGATCGAGACCATCACGCATGGCACGATCGACCGCGGGACGCTGATCATCCGCGACGGGCGGATTGCCGCGCTTGGCGCCGACGTTGCCATTCCCGGCGATGCCGAGGTGATCGACTGCTCCGGCCTGACGCTCTATCCTGGGATGATCGACGCCGGAACGCAGCTTGGGCTGGTGGAGATCGGTTCGCAGCCGGAGGCGCGCGATGACGATGAGCTTGGGGAGATTACGCCGCAGATGCAGGCGCTGACCGCCGTAAACCCGAACTCCGTGGAGATCCCCGTTACCCGCGTCAACGGCGTTACCACGGTGCTGACATTTCCGGGAGGGGGGCTTTTTCCCGGGACGGCGGCGGTGATCAACCTGCTGGGCTACACCCCCGCGCAGATGCAGGTGGGGAGCTTCAAGGGGGTGGTGATGAACTTCCCCAGCTCCGGCCGTGACGGCGAGTACGATGACCGATCGGACGAGGATATCGAGAAGAGCGTGGCGAAGGGGAAGAAGCGGCTGAAAGATGTCTGGGAGAGCGCCCTGCTCTACACCCGGATCGATTCCGCCTACAGCGCCGACGGATCGACGAAGCCTCCGCCGGAATATCTTCCCGAGCTGATCGCGCTGGCGCCGGTTGTTCGTGGCGCGGTGCCGCTGCTGATCGAGGTCAACGCCGCCAGAGATATCGACTCGGCGCTGGCCTGGGTGAAGGAGCACAGGGTGAAGGCGATCTTCACGGGCGTTTCCGAGGGATGGCGCGTTGCCGATAAGATCGCGGCCGCGGGAATCCCCTGCATTGTCGGCCCGGTCCTTACGATTCCGGGTCGCACCTCCGACCGTTACGATAAGGCCTACGCGAACCCCGGGCTTCTCCAGGCCGCCGGCGTCAGGGTGGCGTTGAGGACGGCGGAGGCCGCGAACGTCCGCAACCTCCCGTACCAGGCCGGCTTTGCCGTGGCATACGGGATGGCGAAGGAGGAGGGGCTCCGCGCGGTGACGATCAATCCGGCAAGGATCTTCGGCATCGACAGCCTGCTTGGCTCGCTGGAAGTGGGGAAGCAGGCCACGCTTTTCGCGGCCGATGGCGATCCGTTCGAGCCGGCAACGCATGTGCAGAAGCTCTTTATCGATGGCTATATGGTTCCGCTGGAGAGCCGGCACGTGGAGTTGTACAAGGAGTTTCTGAAGCGGGTTCCCGGTGTTACGAAGTGATCATGTCGCGCCGCATGCGGCTTCCCGATGTCAACCGTGACGGTTTCGCGATCCTGATCACCCATTGCGCGCGATCGAAAGATTTCGATACGGTTCAGACGGCTCAATTTCTCTCCGGCATTGCGTAGCTTGGCTTCACGTCTGGTTCGTGTCCATCACGGGAATTCCGGGATCGACGCGATGACGATATCACATCAATCGTGCGGGCAGGGTATGAGAGCGATACGCTGCCGGACAATCTGGAGCCGACTCTCGTGCCGAATATTCCCTGGACGGAACTCCCCCTGACCGATGCCGTGATGACCGCCGCCGGCCTTGACGCGCCGATGCGCGAGATTGTGCGCCACTACGCGGAATGCGGCTACGCCATCATCGACCCTGCAATACCGGAGGCGACGATCGACAGCGCCCTGAGCGCCGTGCGCGGTCTCTGTTTCGACGAGCGGGGGGAGCTGGTGCGGAACCGCATCACCGATGGGTGGAAATCGATACCGGCGGTCCGCGACATTGCTGTTTCGAGGAAGGTGATCGATATCCTCCGTGCCCTCTATCAGCGCGAGCCGATCCCGTTTCAGACCCTGAATTTTCCCGTCGGCACGCAGCAGAAAACCCACAGCGACACGATCCATTTCAGCAGCTTTCCTCCCGGCTTTATGTGCGGTGTCTGGGTGGCTCTGGAGGATGTTGACGAGGCGAACGGCCCGCTCCATTACTACAGCGGAAGCCATCGCCTGCCGACGTTCGAGATGTATGATATCGGCAAATCGGGCGTGCTGGCGCCGGGGGAGGAATCGCATGGCGCCGATCATTACGGTCGCTACGAGGAGTTCATCGAGTATTATATCAACAACCAGCCGGGAATCGAGCGGAGGGAGGTGCATCTGAAAAAGGGGCAGGCGTTGATCTGGTCGGCCAACCTGTTCCACGGCGGCAACCCGATTCTCGACCCCGCCAGAACGCGGTTCAGCCAGGTGACGCATTTCTACTTCAACGACTGCATGTATTACACGCCCCTGCTTTCCGACAGCTATATAGGGCGGTTTTATCTGCGTGATATCGCGGACATCCGTTCGGGCGTCCGTGTTCCCAACGTCTTTAACGGCAAGCCTCTTCCCCTCAAGGCATCCGGTCTGCATACGATAAGCCCGCTGGGAGATACGCTGATTCCGGTGAGCCGCGAACGGTCGTTCTTCAAGCGGCTGGCGGAGACGGCGTATCGGATGCTGAAACCGGGGAAGCGGTGATTGATGGTGTGGTACGTTGTGCGTGTGTGGGGCGTTGGGGCGGTTTGAAACCGCCCCCGACAGTCACGTCATGTTCAATTGCGCGTTATGTTCAATCGCACGTCCCCCATCGTTCGCCGCCGGCTTCCTTCATCGCCAGCAGTTCCTCGACGATTGTAAACGCGGCGCGCGGTTTTGCCAGCCGTAGCGCGTTTTGGCGCATCTGCTCGAAATGTTCCGGGTCGCCGAGAAGCCTGTCGATCTTATAGGCAAGGACCGGAAGGTTATTGCAGCGGAGAGCCGCCCCCTCCTCCAGCAGATGGTCGGAGTTCCGCTCCTCCTGTCCGGGGATCGGGTTGACCACCACGAAGACCAGCCCCATCGCAAGCGCCTCCGATGTTGTCAGCCCCCCAGGTTTTCCGACCACGATGTCCGACGCGGCCATGTACTCATCCATCTCCCGCGTGAATCCAACCGGGTTGACGATGATTCTGCTGGTTGCCTCGATCTCCTTCTTCATCTCCCTGATCTTCTCCAGCAGCTTCTCGTTCTTTCCGCACATCACCATGATCTGCGCCGGATGCTCCATCTTCGCCAGCGCCTGGAGCATGTGGTTGATGGGGCCAACGCCATAACCTCCGGCCGAGACGAGGATTGCCGGA
>JBDSJW010000534.1:0-5358 GCA_039917235.1 Kapaibacterium sp. (SeqCode)
GGCTGATCGCCCTTGAACAGTCCGGATACCTGCGTTGAACAATGTTATCCGCGGCGGACAATCCACTCAAACAGCCGATATCCGATGATCAACCCGAGGAGATATCTCCCGTTGCTGGCGGCCGGCATGATGCTGGCGGGATGCGGCCTGTTCGAGACCAGAACGCCGCAGAATCCGGTCAATGCCGGCTCCTCCTTTGAGCCCCCCACCACGCCGAGCGTGGTTCTCCGCAACCTTGAGAGCGCCCTCAACTCCGCCAACGCCAACGATTACCGGAAGTGCTTCAGCGATACGGCCAGAGGGCTTCCACCGTTCCTCTTCATCCCGTCGGCGCAGGGGGTGGCGGCCGCCCCCACCACGTTCAGCACCTGGGGAATCGCGCAGGAGGAGCAATACATCCTCAATGTCTTCTCAGAGCTTCAGAAAGGGGGCGTCTGCTCGGTCACGTTCAATCCCTCCGACGTCACGGAAGTCCCCATCTCCGATTCCGTCCAGTACAGCGCCCACTATGCCGTCAGCTTCCCCCACTCGCGCGAGAACGCGGAGCGGAGCGCCCAGGGGCTGCTCCAGTTCACCATGCGGCAGACAAAGCAGAACGAGTGGTATATCTCCACGTGGCGCGATATCGCCCAGGACACCAGCACAAGTTGGTCGCTCATCAAGGCGCGGTTTATCAGCAGATGACAGAGGGCAACTCTGAGGGCGGCTCTGAGAGCCGCCCCGACGGCGCGTAATCCGGGAAACGAAGATTCCCGTTGAAGATTCCCCCCCCATGTGTACCTTGCCCCGCTACGATGCGGACCCTGAAGATCATATCGACCATGGCGCTTGCGGCTGCCCTTCTTGGAATGGCAGCCTGCACCAACCCGTTTGCGCCGAAGCTCCAGCCGGATCTTCATCCCAGCATCACGGCGCTTGGCGATCAGCGGACGGTGGCGGGGGTGTTTCAGAATATCCAGTACGCCTATACCTATCGTGATACGCTCATCTACGGCAACCTGCTCCATCCCGATTACCAGTTCCGATACTACAATGCCGATCGCGCCACGGAGGTCACATTCAACCGTGATGAGGAGATCCGCACCACCTACAACCTCTTCAAGGGGGCGGACCAGCTCGATATCCAGTGGAATGAGATCGTGGCGCAGGATGGCGATTCCCTCCAGCTTGATGTGACGCGAGGCTATAACCTCAAAATCGCCCTCCAGGTCAATGACCTCTTCCGGATCGACGGACGCGCTACGCTCCGCCTTGTCCGTAACTCTCCCAATGATGTATGGCTTATCAGAAGTTGGCGCGACGACTCAAGTTTCTGATCGCGTCGTACCGGCATCACGGGCTTGGTCACGTGGCCGAGGTCTTCCGCCGGGAACGGGTACGCCGGGCCTACGCGCGCGCGCCAATTCCCCTGCCGCCCCGCGATGCCTTTATGCGTGGCTTTGTCTGGTATCGGGGGGAGGAGACCTTTGCCGATGATTTCTTCCGCGCCGCGGCAAGCCGGCTTCCGCTGACGCGCGCCAACCGGAAGGAGTTCACCATCAGCCTCTTCCTCTCGCTTCAGACATACGATGATATCCTGACCGACGCCGAGCGGATCTCCGAGGGGAAGTTCGAGGGGCTGGGAATCTGCATCAACGAGCCATCGGGGGCGTTCGACTGGAGCCGCGATTATGCCTCCGGCAAAACCTGGCCGGCCGTCCCCTTCAGCGCCATCCGCTTTATGGACGGCGATGGCTCCGATGTGAAATACCCCTGGGAGCTGAGCCGGATGTACTGGATAGGCTGGCTGGGGAAAGCCTACTGGATCTCCAACAACGGGGCCTGGTCGCGCGATTTCATGCGCCTTCTGGATGACTGGCGTGAGAAGAACCCGATCAACATCGGCGTAAACTGGGCGATGCCGATGGAGGTCGCCATCCGCGCGTTCTGGCTGGTGACCGGCTTCGGGATGTTCTGGGGAGCGCCGAATATCCCGAAGGAATGGTGGATCGAGTACCTCCGCCTTGCATGGGGGCACGGCGCCTACCTGATGGAGAACCTGGAATATTTCAGCAACCTCACCAACCATTATATCTCCAACTGCTTCGGGCTGCTGGCGCTCGGCACGCTCTTCGCCGGAAGCGCCGATGGCGATCGATGGCTGAACGAGGGGCGCCGCAGGATGATCGAGGAGCTGGAACATCAGGTGCTCCCCGATGGCGTTCACTACGAGCGGTCGATAAGCTATCACCGGCTGGTGCTGGAGATGTACCTGATTGCGCTGGTCCTCGCCGAACGGGCCGGCCTCCCCTTTCCGGCGAAGGCGCGGAAGAACATCGAGCGGATGGCGGAGTTTATGAGCGATTATATCCCCCCGTCAGGGACCGTCCCGCAGCTCGGCGATTCGGACGATGGCGTCATCCTCCGTCTCCGGTTCGATCAGCAGCTCTACGACCACCGCGATACGATGGCGCTGGCGGCGGCGATCTTCCTCCGCCAGGATTTTAATGCCGCCGCGGGGGGCTTCAGCGGCGCGGCTCTGATGATGCTCGGCAGCGAGGGATTCGAGCGCCTTCGCGGCCTCCGTCCCGGCCCGCGCCCGGCCTCCCGCCTCTATCGCGACGGAGGCTTTGCAATTCTCAGAAGCGCCGATCTCCATCTCCTTGCCGATGTCGGTGAAATCGGCCTGCATGGCAACAACGATACCCTCTCCTTTACGCTCGGCTCCCTGAGCGGCGCGTGGATCATCGATCCCGGGACCTACTGCTACACGCGGAACCCGGAGGCACGGAACCGGCTCCGCTCCACAAGCGCCCACAACGCACCGGTGATCGACGACGCGGAGATAGCGGAGTTCGACGGCCTCTGGCGGATCAGACGGGATACGACCAACGTGAGGATCACGGCCTGGGAGGAGACGGAGGGGACGCTGGAAGCGGAACATCACGCATACGCAAATCTCCCCGCGGGGGGGGTCACCATCCGTCGCCGATGGCATCTGGCCGGACGCGAACTGCATGTGAACGATACCATCGCCGGAAGCGGAACGCACCGCTACAAGGTCCGTTTCACGGTTCCCGGCGAGCGAATGGTGACGCGGATATCGGACAATGAGGTTATGATCGCGGGGGAGACCGAGGAACTGCGCTTTGAATGCTCGACGCCGATAGTGATTCGTGAGGGATGGTATTCCCCGAGCTATGGCGTTGCCGCCGCCGGAACGTTGATCGAGACCACCGGAAGCCTGAGCGCGCATGGTGAAATCGCGTATATTTGCCGACTATTTCCGAAATCGTAACGATGCCCGAATCGCAACCCGAGCAGCAGCTCTCTTCCTCCAGACCCTCGATGTCACCATTGTGGCTCGCCGTCTGGGCCGCCGCCGATAAGGCGCTGCCGATGCTCTACGGAGTCGCGGTCGTGGTCGTCGCGATGCAGGCGCTCCATACCGATGAATGGGGGGCGTGGACGATCTTCAACGCGCTCTTCCTGGTCATCTCGATGATCGGGGATTTCTTCGTCCTCCAGCCGATGGTGAAGATCGCCACGGAGGGGAACGCCGATCCGCGCCCGGTGATCACATCATCATTCCTCGTCTACTCCATCTTCAGCATGATCCTGGCGTTGGCGGTGGTGCTGCTTGCCGCGCCGCTGGCACACCTGATGAAGACGCCGATCGTGGAGGGGCCGTTCAGGATGATGGGATGGATCGTCCTGACCAACATCGTCAGGAGCCATGTCATCCGCGTCCTTCAGATCACCTACCGCATCGTGTCGATCTTCTTTGTCGATGTGATCTATTTTGCCGGGCTGATTGTGCTGATGTGGCTGGGCTGGCGCGCCGGCACATTCCGCTCATCGATGGACCTAGTCCACTACAACCTGATCTCCTTTACCGCAAGCTCCCTCCTCGGCATCATCCTGGCGTTCCCCTCCCTCCTGCCGACGATGAAGGATTTCCGCGTAACGATGCGGCGACTTCTGAGCCTGGGGGCGCATCAGGGGGGCACGGGGCTGCTGACGGTGCTTCAGCAGCAGAGCGACGTGCTTATCGTAAGCGGCATGCGCGGCGGAAAGGCGGCAGGCGTCTACGGCGCCGCAAAGACGTTCTATCGGTTCTTCGACTCGGTCAGGGACGCGGCGCAACTTCTGCTGGTGCCGGCCACATCGCGCGCATATTCTCAGGAACGGATCGAGGCGGTGGAGGAGGTAACGGAGCTGGCAACGGCGGCGCTGGTGGCGCTGATGTTCCCCCTCTCACTTGGGCTGATCGTGCTGGCGCCGTGGATTGTGCCGATGGTCCTGAAGAATTTCCCCGAGGCGGTGGATGAATTTCAGTGGCTGATGGGGACCGGGTTCGTGATGCCGTTCGTCATCGTCCCGTCGGCGGTGCTTCTCGGCATCGGCCACACGCGCGATCTGTTCCGGGGGACGCTGATCGGGACGGCGGTGATCATCATCGGCGGGTGCATCCTGACCTGGTTCCTTGGCTCGGCCGGCATGGCAATCGGCGTGCTGATGGGGACAATCGTAACCGCCATCCTTCTCACGCGGCGGATGAATCGCTATGTCACATTCACCTTCCGGACGGTCCTCCGCCGTTCCAGGAGTTTCGGGCCGCTCGTGAAGAAACGGCTGGCGATGCTTCAGAGTCCCCTGCGGAAAAAATCGTAGCAGCCGGACGCCGTTGTACCGATTGGTAAGGTGAGACGGTTCCGGGCTGTTAACAGATATCAGCCGGTTGAATTACCTCAGCCACACATGCTGTTCAACATGGTCGGCCCCGCGCCAACGGGGACTGACCAGCCTGTTGAATTACTACAGATGCCAGACTGTTCAACAACGATCAGCTGCAAGGCGGCCGAATCTGAGCGAATGCGGCGTCCTTCTGGACGCCGCAGTGAGCGAACGGTGAATGTCGGGGGACGTTTGAAACGTCCCCGGACGCCGCAGATGACGTTGTTCAACAGTCCGTGACCAATAGGGCGGATTTGTTCGGAAAAACGGGTCTTGAGATGGTCCGTCGGCGGAGGGGTGCAGTCGTGGTTCGATGTTCTTTCAAAGGCGGGCGAAAGCAGCCGGCGGCCCGTTGAAATCATCGAAAAAAACGCTATCACAACGGCCAAAAAATCTCTAACTTTGACCCGCCTAAACGACACTATCAACATTCATTGAAACGTCTTCCAAGGGCTTCGAAATCGTTGTTTTCCTGACGGAATCGACGAAAAGCGTGACCCGTCACGTTATTGGGGACATCCCGGCAAACGACAACCGAAAGCATCAGTTTTTTCACTTTCATAAAGAGATTTTTTCTATGGCAGAAGTATCGAAAGATGCGCGGCAGCGGGCGATTACGAGCGCCGTCGATCAGATCGAAAA
>JBDSJW010000535.1:0-4933 GCA_039917235.1 Kapaibacterium sp. (SeqCode)
GTCGGGGCAATTCATGAATTGCCCCGACGGGGGAACGGATTACCGCGAACGCGGCTGGCTGCTGGTATCGTTGCTCTCGCCGGGGATCGGGGTTTCAACGATCACCGTCACGGTACGGCTGTAATAGCGCCCCTCCGGGTTGGTGTTATCGTACACAAGCCCCTTCTCCCCCATCCCTATAACTTCCTTCGACTGCACGTTAAGGAGGTTGGCGGCGAACTCGGCGCGCCGCTTTGAGAGCGCCAGGTTGTAATACGGAAGGCCGATCCGATCGGTATGGCCGATGATCCGCACGATGGAATTCGGGAAGATCTTATGCCTGATGATATCGACGGACTGGCTGGAGAATCCGGTCACCTGGGAGCTGTCGAAGCTGAAGAGAAGCAGGTTATAGGTATCGACATATTTTCCGCCGACCACCGTCCGGTCCTCCTGGAAATCCCCCTCCTGCCGCACCACCACTTTCGTGCTCTTGATACGGGCAAGATCATTATAGAGCGTGTCGCGGATCACCAGCGTTGACGATACCGTGACCGGGCCGTGCAGGTCAAGATCGGGACGATTCTCGATCTGATAATCGATCTGCTTCGGCGGCGAGCCGCTGCCGGTGACGGCGTGCTTGATCAGCGAATCGCCGATCATCACATCCAGCGACCAGCCATCGACCGCGCCGGAGGTGTCCTCCTTGGTGATCGGTGGGAGGAACCGGACGGTGCCGACCGGCTCCAGGAATGTGGAATCGGGAAGCTCCAGCGGCCGCTCGAACACATATCCCTCCGATGCAAACTCCACGCGCTGATTCTCGCGCGCTCCCTCCGCCACATCAACCTCGCTCAGCGATGGATTGTCCGGCAGTCCGCGTCCCACAACCTTGATCCGCTTGGTGGGAATCTTCCAGACGTTGACCAGGTAATCGCGCACCACCTCAGCCCGGCGGGTGCTAAGCGTGCTATCCCCCAGCTCATCCTGGCCCACGCAGCCGGTGATGGTAAGATCGCCACGACGCGCATCGCGCATTCTGGCGCCGATGATGTTGAGAATCTGATAATAGTTGCCGAGCGTGTTCCCCCGCTGAAGGCGCTCCACCTGGAAGTTCTTCCGGTTCTTGGTGTCCAGACGGACATACCGCTCGGGAATCACCGCGGAGTCGCGCGAGAAGAAGACATACGGCAGCAGCGCCTCCACCTCGGTTGCCTTCACCTTCCGGTTGGAAACCGTGATCGTGTCGGAAAGTCCCCCCACGGTAAGCCCCTTCGCGGAGAAGGATGAATCGATGGCCTTGGGGACTTTGAGGACGGTATCGGCCGAGGCCACGATTTTTGGCGGCGGAGGCGGGGCGCCCCCCTCATCACGAAGGCCGTAGCGGAAGCCGAGGACCAGCGCGGTCTGTGACATCTGCCAGCTCTCGCCGGTTTTCAGGGGGCTGAGAAGATCGTTCAGCATCGGCTGAATCTGAGCTTCCAGAAAGAGGCCGATGTTTGGGCCAAGCTGCCATTCGTATCCGGCGCCGCCGGAAACCGCGAACGCGGTGGACGCCTTGTCGAACGCCTTGGAGCCAAGCGCTCGCGATGTCTTCCTGCCGATCTTGTAGACAACCCCGGCGGGGCCGTCGATCTGCTCGGTATAGGTAAAGGTTGCCTGCGACGGGAAGAGAATCGTGGGGCCGGCATAGAAATAAAACGGGAAGGAGAACGGGGCGATTCTGGCGTATGGCGTGATGCTGATCTGCCCGAACTTGGTCTCCACCGTCCCCAGCACGCTTGCATCGGCCGGTCCGCCGGTGCTCTGCTGAACATCGCTCCTGTTGGTATAGCGCTGCTGAAGCTGCCCGCTGTGAAGCTGATAGCCGGCGCGCAGACCCACATTGAAATTATCGCTCAACGGTATCTCCGCCAGGAATCCCGCCAGCGCGCCAAATCCATCCCCCTGCGTAAACGTGGCGGTTGCCGGGAGCTGGAGCGTGCTGTTGAAGACCGTTGGAGGGAGAAACGCGTTGTACTGGACCGAGGCTATCCCGCCATAAATGCCGAGATAGAGCCATGGGGCATCGGAATGCGTGGTATCCTCCGTCATGACGACGGAGGTGGTATCCCCTCCCTGCGCGGCGGCCGTGTGCGCGGCAAACAGTGCCAGCAGCAGAGCAAGCCCCGTGATCCGCGCGCCAAGGCGCCGATACAACGGAAGCGGCCCCGATGGGGAGGTCACATGAAGCGAGGTTGTTGGACGGATCGGGTTCATAGATAAATCGCTTGGTTGTGCTTCCCCTTGCAAACATCCGGCCAAATGGCCGGGACGAGTGATCACCGGAGGGGGATATCCAGCACGGTCCCGATCCTGATAACGGGATCGGGAGATCGATGAGATCATGACGATATCACCACACCGACATAACGGCCGGCAATACGGTCCGTTAGCAGACTGTTGAAGGACGTCATCCGCGGCGTCCGGGGACGTTTGAAACGTCCCCGGACATTCATCATTCGCTCACTGCGGCATCCCGAAGGACGCCTCATTCGCTCAGATTCGGCCGCCGTGCGGCTGATCGTTGTTGAACAGTCTGAACATCGGAAGTAATTCAACAGTCTGTTAGATCGTTCTACAATTCACTCTGCAAATATAGAATTCCCGGCCGTAGTGCATAATTCCATCACCGTGACCGGTCCCGATTGCAAACCGTACGATCACATCCTTACGCCGATCAGGTTTCCGCTCTCGTAGAGCCGCATCCCCCGCCGGAAGAGGGCCACCGCCATCAGCGGCGCCGCCACCGCCAGCGCCGCCAGCCCCAGAAGCACCGGCGCGCTCGGCTGAAATACCTGCCCCGCCTGCACCGTTCCGATATACGCGGCCGGAATAACCGTGTAAAGAATGAAACGGATCGCGAACGAGAAGATGTTGGCCGGCTTCTTTGCGAAATGGAGAATCACCGACAGCAGTTTGTAGACGATCACCGAATTGCCGAGACGGAATGTGAGGGAGTGGATCATCATCACCCACGCCGTAAAGATGCTTGTCCCGGTCACAAACCCAAACATAAAAAGAGCAATGGCCTGGGGTGTCGCCGGGACAACGTAGAAGTAGACCGCAGTTCCCACCAGAATCTGAATGGCGTTCATCGGCTGCGCGCCGGAGAAGAAGATCTGGTAGATGGCCGATTTCGGCTGCACCAGGAAGGTATCAAGCTGCCCCTTCACAATCAGCTCCCCGGTATCCCAGACATGCTTCCCCATCAGCGTGTCGGCCCCGGCATAGATAATGTGGTTGAACGCAACCAGCGTCACAAGCTGCGCGTAGGTGGCCCCCGGCGACCCGATGGCGAAGAATATCTTCCAGTAGAAAAGATACATCCCCACCTCCGCCATCGAGAGCAATGTCTCGAAGATGAAGTTGGTGCGATATTCCAGCGAGCTTCGCCAGTTGACCCGCATGTAAGCCCCCAGCAGCCCGAGATGTGCCCGAAGCGCTCCCATTTCTCGTATGTTTGTCTGCTTCCGGAGGTCAGCGGCAAGTTGGGGGACGTTACAAATGTCCCCATCGATCGAATCCCCGCCGGGATCCCCCGGGAAGTTTAAACTCTATCGGACCGATGACCATTACCATCCCGTTATCAATCGAAGGCTCCGCCAAGGAATGCCTGATTCAACTGCGCGATCTGGCCGATCGCGTCGTGGTCCCCACGATCTTTCATGGCGATTGCGGACCCGGCATCCATGCCGTGGAATTCGACACCGATGCCGTGCCCGGAGGTCTGGAGGCGGGCGTCTATATGCTTCACGTGGTGATCGGCGGCGAGGTATCCACCTATCCGTTGCAGTATATGCCGTAACGCATCCGGCAACGCCGATACTACATGCCGATCGATTTCAACGCTTCCTGCTCCGATTTTCCGAGCGCGAGCTGGAGCCGCAACTGCTGGATCTGCTGGGCATTCCCCCCCTTGCGCGCGAACATCAGAAGGCCGGCGTCGGAGAGGCCGTTGCTGTGAAGCAGACCGTACTCGGGGCCGGAGAGCATCTCCTTCTTCTCCTGGAAACGGATCTTCGCCATCTCAAGAATCGTCACCTCGCCGACGTTTGCATCCTTCAGTCCGCGGATATCATCCACCCAGCGCGGAATCGCCCCCATATCCACAAGCTGCGTCAGCGCCGTGGCTCCCAGCCCGTCCCGCACAAGGATCTGAAGCTGAGTGCCGATATCGAACTTCAGGTTCTGCTTGTGAAGGCTCTTGACCATCAAGAGGATGGAGGCATCGTCAAGGCCGCTCTTCTTTGCGTCGCCGACCGATGCCACCTCTTCCGGCGCCAGCCCCATGCCGGCAAGCTCGGTCGCGGCGGCATCGGAGAAGCCGGATTTCGTGGCAGCGGCCTTCGTCTGCTCGTCGGTCCCCTTGCAGCCGGCCAGCGCCAGCATCGCGGCAAGCATCACGGCTCCGTATCGGAAATAATTGCGCTCCATTCCAGTTCCACTCCAGATAATAAATGTTCTGATCCATCACGCGGGATCGCTGATCAATTCTCTTCGGGAGAGTATTTTCCTAACGATGCGCCATCATCCCGTCCCTCGCACCGTCATCCCGCAGCCCCTCCCGATCATCAGGCTCCGCCGCTTCGGCATCCCCGGCGACGTTTTCAGGCTCGGTCACTTCAATGGCTTCCTCGGGCTCCGGCGCCTCGGCGGCGTTTACAGGCTCCATCGCTTCGATACCATCCGCGGGTTCCATCCCTTCAACGTCGTTCGCGGGCTCCGGCGCTTCGGCGGCGTTTGCAGGCTCCATCGTTTCAACGTCGTTCGCGGGTTGCGGCGATTCGGCGGCATCCACTGATTCCACGGCATCCACTGATTCCACGGCATCCACTGATTCCACGGCATCCACTGATTCCACGGCATCCACTGATTCCACGGCATCCACTGATTCCACGGCATCCACTGATTC
>JBDSJW010000536.1:0-4623 GCA_039917235.1 Kapaibacterium sp. (SeqCode)
CGGCCGCCTTGCGGCTGATCGTCCTTGAACAGCCTGAGTATCCGTGGTAATTCAACGGTCTGATAAGACGAAGCCGCCCGTTCTCGAAGGACGAGAACGGGCGGCAACATAATCAATTGATAATAACCGGCACTCCGAATCAATGCACGCTTGGGTCGGGTCCGGTGCTGATATCGCTTCCCCGTCCGCCGGCGCCCGGTCCAATCACGGTGGCGGATGGACGCGAAGTGGATGGCTTGGTATCGGCGCCCTGGCCGCTGGCGAGGCGAGCCTGAAGCATCCGCTTCACCTCGATCGGTGAGAGCTCCTCGCCACGGATGATCGCATCGATCTCGTCCGAGTCCAGCGTCTCCCGCTCGATCAGCAGCGCGGACATCTTATGGAGGATATCCATATGCTCGCGAAGCACGCCCATGGCGCGATTCATTCCGTTGTCCACGATCTCCCGCACTTCCTTGTCGATCATCTCCGCCGTCGCCTCGCTGATATCCTTGTGCGCCGCGAAATCGCGCCCCAGGAACACCTCGCCGTCGTTCGATGCGTAGTTGATCGGGCCAAGCTTCTCGGACATCCCAAGCTCGCAGACCATCTGGCGGGCAAGCTGCGTGACCGTCTTGATATCCCCCTGCGCCCCGGAGGTATAGTTGCCGAAGATCGTCAGCTCGGCGGCGCGTCCGCCAAGGGCCATCGCGATCTTCGCCTCGAACCACTCGCGGGAACGGGAGTGCTGGTCATCATCCGGCAGGAACGCCGTAACGCCAAGCGCGCGACCGCGCGGGATAATCGTCACCTTGTGGACCGGATCGCCATGCGGAACGAACGTGCCGACAAGCACGTGCCCCACCTCATGATACGCGGTCATCTTCCGCTCTTCGTCCGACATCACCATCGACCGGCGCTCAAGGCCGAGCATCAGCTTATCCTTCGCCATCTCGAAATCGTACATCGTCACCTTGTCGCCGTTGCGGCGCGCGGCGTTGATGGCCGCCTCGTTGGCAAGGTTGGCAAGATCGGCTCCCGAGAAACCCGGGGTTGCCCTTGCCAGCGTCATCAGATCCACATTCTCCGCCAGCGGCATATTGCGCGTATGAACCTTCAGAATCCCCTCGCGTCCGCGACGGTCCGGTCGGTCCACCACAACCTGACGGTCGAAGCGACCGGGACGGAGAAGCGCCGGATCGAGAACATCGGGGCGGTTGGTGGCCGCGATGATGATCACCCCCGTGTTCTGCTCAAAGCCGTCCATCTCCACCAGCAGCGCGTTCAACGTCTGCTCGCGCTCATCGTGACCGCCTCCCAGCCCCGCTCCGCGCTGGCGACCGACGGCATCGATCTCATCGATGAAGATGATTGCCGGGGCGATCTTCTTGGCCTGCTCAAAGAGGTCGCGAACGCGCGAGGCGCCCACGCCAACGAACATCTCCACGAAGTCCGCGCCGGAGATTGAAAGGTACTGCACCCCGGCCTCCCCGGCCACGGCGCGCGCCAGGAGGGTTTTGCCGGTTCCGGGAGGTCCAAGCAGAAGAACGCCGCGGGGGATCTTGCCGCCGAGACGCTGGAATTTGCCGGGCTCGCGAAGGAAATCGATGATCTCCTGAAGCTCCTCCTTTGCCTCATCTGCGCCCACCACATCGGCGAACGTGACGCGGGGGGAGGTTTCGCTGAGCATGCGGGCGCGCGATTTTCCGAAGGAGAAAATCCCCTTGGTGCCGCCGACCCCGCCCTGCATACGACGGAAGACGAAGATCCAGATGGCGATCAGCGCAAACCACGGAAGGAAGCTGACCAGCGGCCCCCACCATTCGTTCCCCTCCTGCTGAACCGAGACCACGAGGCCGCGATCCATCCATTCCTTCAATACGGCCGCATCCACCACCGGAAGTTTGGTGGCGATAAGATTTGTCTGAACCATCTTGCGGTTTGCGCCGTCATCGACCGCCACATCGGTCCGCTCCCCAAGCTCGCCGCGGAATTCGAAATCGTTGAGCTGTGATTTGTAGACGATGGCTTTCTTGATGGCGCCGCTGTTGAGCAGGCGCTGATACTCGTTGTACGTGACCGGCGAGGGCTGCTGACCGCCGTTCCGCACGATCACGAAGACGACAAACGCGCAGAGAAGAATCACCATCCACACCAGCACGCTCCGCACGATGCGGTTCACGTTCCCCTCATCATCCCCGTTGGGTCCACGGCGAGGCGGCACCGGCCGCAGCGGCTTACGTGAATTCATATCATCCTTCATCGGAAGTCTCGATTATCTGTGTAAATGTTCCTCGGATTACCGGAGCGCCGTGCCCGGCCACGCACGCGGCGTGGTATCCGGTTCAACCTTCGGCGGGAAGAATATCATCAAGGAGATACACGGCCGGAAGATTTCTCCCCCGCTGCCGGTAGTCCAACCCGAACCCGACCACAAACCGGTTCGGGATTTCAAAGGCGACATATTCGGGGGGATCTCCCACCGTATGCGCCTCGCGCTTGTAGAGAAGCGAGGCAACTTCCACCGACGCGGCCCCGCCTTCCATGAAATATTCTCGTAACCGATCGGCCGTACGTCCCGTGTCGACGATATCTTCGACCACTATGACGTTCCGTCCAGCCAGCTGAGTGCTGACCGATGCTGTAAAAATTATCGTGCCGGAGGAGGAAAGCCCGCCATTGTAGCTGGAAACCCTGAGGTAATCCACTTCCAGCGGAATCGGCATCAGCCGGATCAGATCGGCATGGAAGATGGCGGCGCCGTTCAGCACGCAGACCATCAACGGATTCCGCTCGCGATATCGCTCCACCAGCAGATCGGCGACCGCCGCGATTCCACGGCCAAGCTCCTCCGCGCCAATCATCGGCACAAAACGCAGGCCGTCGATCATCACCGCCACATCGGCCCCCGGCTCATCCACCGGCCTACTCTCCATTCCTGGCAAGCCCGCGGATTTCCAGCCTTACAACGTTCTTTGTCTCCTGTTCCACCCTGTAGCGGTCGTCCATTCGCATACCACAGACCCAGACGATATTCTCACCATCAGTCACGACCATGACATCCTTTTTCCGGTCCAGCGGCACCTTGGAGTCCACCAGGAAATCGCTCACCTTTTTCTCCCCTCCCAGCCCGATTGGGCGGAAGCGATCGCCATCGCGCCAGGAACGGAGGGTCAGCGTGCTGGAGATTTTATCGGCATCCACGAACTCGACATTAGTATTGCGGGTAAAGCGGACATTTGCCCGCTCCAGCCGCTCGCTCGCCAGCGTCACCCGTTCGGTCTTGACCGTCTCCCCCGGCTGAAACTTCTTATCCACCACGATTGGCGCGGGGGGATCGCAGCGGACGGTAAGCGTATCGCGATCGCGCACGACGCTCAGGCCGCCCCCCAGTTCCACTCTGGACCCGGTTTCCCGGTAGATCAGCGATAGCGTGCGCTCCACGGCACCGTAGGAAATCGGCGGGATATCAAATGTCTTGGAGATGCTCCGCTGCACGATCTCCCCCTGGATTGCCGGCAGATAGTGCTTGAGGTGTGTCAGCGTAAGCTCCACATGTTCGGCATCCCTGTCGGTCACCACGCGTTTGATCGCCAGCTCCACCGCGTGGCTCAGATACTGCTCAAGCCCGCGCATGATCTCCGCCGTGGAGTTAAGCGTATTGATAATGCCGGGGTTGTACTGCGCCAGCAGCGGCAACAGCTCATGCCTGACACGATTCCGCGTAAACTGGAGCGATGCGTTTGTGGCATCCTCCCGCCATTGCAACTCCACCTCGGCCGCATACGCCTCGATCGTACTCCGATCGGTCCCGAGAAGGGGGCGGGCAAGGAGAACTCCGGGCGCCACAGTCCGCACCGGCGGGATTGCCGCCAGCCCCGTGACGCCGCTGCCGCGCATCATATTCAGCAGCAGGGTTTCCGCGTTATCGTTGGAGTTGTGGGCGGTCGCAATCACGGCATATTCGTGTTTGCGCGCCACGCGGGCAAGGAACTGATAGCGGGCTTTGCGGGAGGCCTCCTCCACCGAGAGCTTCTGCGCGGTGGCAAGTTTTTTTACATCGCCACGCCCCACATACGACTTCAGGCCGCGGAGTTTCGCCTGTTCGACAACAAAGGCGGAATCCTCCTGCGACGCTTCGGCGCGGAGGCCATGATCGAAGTGAGCGACGGCAAGTTCCAGCCGGAGCGTGGGCGCAAGGCGCACCATCATATCCAGCAGCGCCATCGAGTCTATGCCGCCGCTGACGGCCAGCAGAACCTTTTCACCGCCGAGCAGCATCTCATGCTGGCGAATGAATCGACGTATTTTTTGCAGGTACGCGTTGCACGTACGAGAGGATGATACCATAATGTAGGGCCGAAATTACGTAATGCGCGGCACGTGGGAGAAGTGTACTCCACCGAAGAGAGGCACCCCCGGGGGCTTCATTCCCACCGTCAGACATCGATCTCCCGGTCATCATGGGCCGCGCAGCCTGACACGGATCGCCGCTAAGATAGGTATTGTCGGGTTGTGAACGGGCTTTACTTCGCCGGAAAACGGTCGCCGGGGGGGCAAAAATGCCCGGCGGATCGGGATATGATCGATCTGCCGGGCACGTTGGAACGTTTGCCGTCGGGGCAATTCATGAATTGCCCCGAC
>JBDSJW010000537.1:0-4785 GCA_039917235.1 Kapaibacterium sp. (SeqCode)
CACACACGGTTTGCGAACTGGCCGGCTCGATGGGGTCGACCGGCGAGGGATAATTTACGATTACATTCCTTCACTGTACGTCATCTTTCAAAAAAACATCGGCAATGCGAAAAAGGTTCACGCGGGGGCGTCGCGCTCCAAAAACGTTCCCGATCCAGCCCCGGCGACCGATGCCGGCGTAAATCTTCAGCCCTCCGGCGCCATGACGATCGCATCCGCCTCGATCTCCACAAGCATGTTCGGGTCGATCAATCCCCGTACTTCCACCATCGTTGCCGCAGGCCTGATATCCCTGAAGAACTCCCCGTGCGCCCGGCCGATCGCCTCCCAGTCCGCGATATTCACCACGAACATCCGCGTCCGTATCACATCCTCCAGCCGCGCGCCGCAACCGGCCAGCCCCCGCTCGATATTCCGGAGTGTCTGTATCGTCTGCGCGTACGGGTCCCCAACCCCCACGATTTCGCCGTCGGCCCCCGTTGCCGTGGTCCCCGCCACCGCGATAAACGGTCCTATCCGCACCGCCCGCGAGTAGCCGACGATCGGCTCCCAGGGAGCGCCCGATGAGATGTTCATTCGTTCCATTGTTCGGTCTCCACTGGTTAATGATGGAGCTATGCTCCCGAAATCCCGAAGCTTTTGCCGAAGGGATCAAGCCCTTTTGAGCGCGTTTCCGCCAGCAGATCCAGAAACCGATCCCGCGGTATCAGCACCGCCCCAAGCGCCTCGAAATGCGGCGTCATCGTCTGCGTATCGATCCATTCCACCCCCCGGTCCCGCAGGTGATCGATCAGATGCAGCAGCGCCAGTTTTGATGCGTTCGTTTGGCGGTGAAACATGCTCTCGCCGGCGAAGACGCCATCGACCGCAACCCCGTACAGACCTCCGACCAGTTTCTCGCCATCCCATGCCTCCACGCTATGCGCGTAGCCAAGGCGGTGAAAGGTGATATAGGCATTCACCATCTCCCGCGTAATCCAGGTCCCCGGCTGATCCGGTCGCTTGGCCGCCGCGCAGGCGTTGATGACATCGGGAAACGCCATGTCGATGGTGAAGTGAAAGGTGGAGCGGCGGCGGGACTGAGCAAGGCTGCGGGGGATATGGAGATCGCTGAAGCGGAGGATGGCCCGCTCATCAGGGCATGCCCAGGGGAGCGGCAACCCGTCCATCGGCCAGGGGAAGATCCCGCTTCTGTAGGCCAGCAGAAGGCTCTCCGGGTGGAGATCGCCGCCGACGGCGATGATACCATCGTAGCTTCCGTTGCGCGGATCGGGAAATCTGGTGATCGGCATACTGTATCGATTGTCGTTACGCCGGCCGGGCATGCTCCCGTTCGCGGCGCGATGCAAATATCGTTCAACGGGGCGGCCCGCGGAAACAGGGGGCGATTGCGGTGGGGGGATCTACCGCCAGTCCAGCACCAGGCGCACATGCTCCTTCTCCATCACCAGCTCATCGGCGCTTGGCAGATACGGGCTTTCCATCGGATATGCTCTGATCCTCAACCCGGCATCCTCCGCCGACCGTCCCGATGTATCCCACTCCTTGATCGCCCTGATCAGTTGATCGGCCAGCTCCTCGCCGGTGCCGTAGCAGCGGACGAAGAGATCGATCGTGTTTCCCTCATCCGGTTGCTCGGCCGGAAGGGAGGAGCCGGGAGATCGGACGATAAGCGCCATCCCCCGATCGGCTAGCAGGCCGGTCGAAAAGCAGAATTTTTCGGAGACGCCGGAAAGATAGGGAACCACCCCTTTGTCGGCCATGGTTTCCGTGGCGACCAGGACGACAATCCCGCGCAGATGAAGCCAGAGCCGCTGAAGCAGGCGCATGTGGGTTTCCCGTTCGGAGGCGCGGACGCCCGTGGGATAGACCTTGCTCGGGCCGGCCAGCATCCCGTAAACGGCGTCCGCATCGATGGCGCGATCATCGCCGTACGGAAGGTGAAGCTCCACATTGGGCTCGGGGCCGATCGCGGTTTTCCCTCCTTCCGGCTCCGAGAACTTCCCCCGCAGCCTGATAAATCCGCAGCTCGTGTGGGAGATGCTCTCCAGGTGATCCCCGGCCAGCTCGAACGCGATCGATTTCTGATGCGTGCCCGCAAGGGCAAGCGGAAGCACCAGGCGCCCTCCCTGGCGAAGCTGCCGGTGCCATGCCGGCGCGATATCCCACGAGCCGACCGTGAGGATGATCCGATCGTACGGCGCCGCCTCTTCGTAGCCGAATCCTCCATCTCCCAGGATGACATGGACTCCCGGAACGCCGGCCAGTTCCAGATGCCGTCTCGCCGTCTCGACAAGATCCTCATCGATATCGATCGTATAGACCGCTCCGGTGTCACCAACGATATGGGCCAGCAGCGCGGCGTTATAGCCGGTGGCCGTGCCGATCTCCAGCACTCTCTGTCCCGGCTGTACATCGAGCTGCTCGATCATCATCGCCATCAGCGACGGTTGCGACGATGAGCTGAGGGGCATTCTCTCATCCCACTTCGTCACGATCGCCTGGTCCTGATAGACCTTTTCGATGGGGATGTCGGGGAGGAAGAGATGCCGCGGAACGGCCCGGAACGCCGCCTCGACGTGGGGGGAGCGTATCGCCCCCGCCTCCTTCAGCCGGTCGACAAGCTCATGATGTAGTCTGCTGATCTCCTCGTCGGTCATTGCGTATGGCTCCGTAAATCAATTGGAATAATCCACCGGCAATGTACCGTATTTGAGCGACGCGGCGATCCTGGCGTACGGATGTGTGATGTTCGGGCGGGTGTGGGTGATGTCTCGGAATCGGAATGCTCCACCGGAGGACTCTGGGGATAGGGTGATTCCCCGAAAGTCCTCCGAATGAGCAAGGTAATAAGGGCGATGTGATCCGCCGTCGGATGACGGCCCCTACGGATTCTTCTCAACCGGGGAGGATTTCCGAGCGCTGGAATCGATCTGTAGACGGAGTTTTGCCGGTTTCTGGGTAATCACCGGAGACTGATTTCTTCTCCGATCGATCTTCATAAGGTCCGGGGTTCCGGCTCCCTCCGCCACCGACGAGTTCTCCGTCGCCGGGCCGGCTTTCTGCTCGTTCCGGACGCGGGAGCGCGTGGCGATCGCCTGCGATTCCAGTCGGAGCCTTGCGTGATCGCGCAGGGAATGTCCCGACGG
Source organism: Kapaibacterium sp. (SeqCode) (assembly GCA_039917235.1). Classification (GTDB taxonomy): domain Bacteria; phylum Bacteroidota; class Ignavibacteria; order OLB7; family OLB7; genus JAFDZV01. The sequence goes on from JBDSJW010000537.1 coordinate 3,150, forward strand.
GGCCACGGCGCGATCTGCTGATAACGAGTCCTCCGAGAGCGCGACCGGCGGGGTGGTACCGGTCACGATCTCGGTGGGGCTCGCCGGAGGCTCAACGAGTTTCGGAGCCTCCATGCTCCGCGCCGGCGCGGTTGCAGCCGGGGGGACAGTTGTCTTCTTTTCCATCATCGGGGCAACCACCAGCACGCCGACCGTAAGGCCGATGGCGGCAACCGAGCCGATAATCCATCGGAGCGCGGATGCGCTCATTGTCAGGTGTCCCAGCACCGGCCGTGCGGTGGTGGCCGCGCCTGAGCCGGCATGCGGCTGGGCCGCGGCTCCGGCGCTCAGCAGCGCGATAACCCGGGCGCGTGATTCCGCGTGATGCGGCGGCACCGTATCGCGATGTTTCCGGATGGCGCTCTCCACCACGCGGTAGGCTTTCAACGTCTGACGCAGATCGTTGTTGACCGCCACCTGGATGAAGAATTCCTCTTCCTGCGATGAGTTCATGTCGCCACCAAGGTAGCGTTCAACCAACTTTTCCTGTTCGGAGCGAGTCATCGTCCTTCCCCTGGAATATCATTACCGCCGGTCTTGTCATCCTCCAGCCCGATCATCACGGAGATGATTCTGCCGAGGTGCGCCCGTGCCCGCCAGGCTCGAGTACGGATTGCGCCAACAGGTTCTCCAAGAATTTCCGCGATCTCATCGAAACGGTAGCCGGAGTACGCATGGAGTGCAAGCACCTCCCGCTGGGCCGCAGGAAGGTGCGGCAGCGCGAGAATGACAAGTTCCTCCAGGTGCGATAGCTCCGGGATGTTGGCCACCGGATGACTGTTTTCCGGAAGATCGTCCAGCCCCGTGTGGTGCCTGTTCTTCCGGATGTTGTCGATGCAGAGATTCCGGGAGATGGTCATAAGCAGACCAACCGGATTGTGAACACTCGTGCTTTGATCCGATCGAAGTCGGATAACCCGTTCCCAGACCTCCTGGGTGATATCTTCGGCCTGCTGCGAGTCATTGACGAACTGAAGACAGTACATGTACAACCGGTGGTTATGCCGGTCAAACAATTCCACCAGAGCGGAATCATCTCCTCCTAGAAATCGAGCAAAGATTTCGATATCATTGCTCGTCGGCTTCGGACGTGCGCGGTCCTTGTCGTTCTTCACGGCCGGAGGAGATGCGATTATGGTACTGTACCAATTCATGGTAATCGATTACATCGAGTGTACATCAATAACGGGGGAGCACGCTGAAACATCACACGGGGTGAAATTTTTTTTTGTTGTGATGTTTCGTCTCCGTCATGCGTTCTATATAATACGGCACGATAGGTTGGTATATCGGCTGCCGTTGAATTCTCCCCTGGTGGCGCTGACACTCCGTTCCGGAAGGGCTCTGGTCCGCCAACGGAGAGCCAGTTCAGGCACGCTCCGCGCGCGATATCCCCGTCGCCCGCTTCCGGAACCCCGAGGCTGTCAGGCACAGTCTTACGGGATAGTTATCTATCTTACGTTCGCGTAACAGTAGATTGCACCGGCGGCAACAGCTTCCTCACTCACCCCACTTGCCGTTCGGCCGTGCCGCCGTATGGTTGCCGTATCGGCACGTTCCCTTTTCGTTCGTCTGGATTCTTATTTAGTTCAGGGGT
>JBDSJW010000538.1:0-6931 GCA_039917235.1 Kapaibacterium sp. (SeqCode)
TTATCGGCCCACGCCGGAACAACGGAGCACGCTTGAACTGCTCCAGTATCTGGCGATCATGGGGCGCACGCAGATAGCGCTGGTTAAAAACGGCGTGTTCGACAGGTCAACGATGAGCGCCGCATGGGGGCCGGCGGTCGCCGCGTCGAAGGAATTGACATTTGAGCAGGCGGTTGCCGCAATCCGGGCGCTGCCGGAGGAGTTCGCCAACGAATTCAGTAACTGGACGGATGAGGATTTCCGCAGAGATGTGAATATGTTCGGCTCCAAAGCCTCCAGCGGAGCGGTGCTTGTGAATCAGGTGCTGGGCGGCCATGCCGCATATCGCACGCAGCTTTTCTGCTACCTTAAATCGTGCGGCCGCACGGAAATGGGGACGCTCAACCTATGGGCCGGCATGGACGCAATCGCCATCGCCTGAACATGCTGAACCGGCGGGCTACGGGATAATCCATCGCCCGCCGATTGTTTTTCGTGATATACACAAACCATCCGGGAGATGAGCAGAAAACAGGATATCTACTGCGAGATGCTGAATACATCGCTCTCTGTAATCCGTAATATTAGTACGTGGCGGTGGTGGAGAAGAATCAGGAACCGCACCACATATCTGGAAGCGCAGCTTATCCATAATATATCGCACAGCATACTCGACGAAAAGATCGTGCAACATGATATCTGGTTTCTGAATTACCAGGCCAGATCATATCTCGAACGTGCTACCCCCGAAAACTCCATCAATTACTACCGTATGAAATGCTGCATCCGCCAGCTTTTCGATATCGCCATAAGCGAAGGCGTTGAAGGGCTGAAATGGGACGGGCCTGAGTGGACCGCCGCCGATCAGGCGAGATATCCTTACTATGGGCAAACCTGAAAAGCTCCATTGTCAGCGCACTTTCCATTACGCACTTTCTCCTTTTGCACGCGTCGGGAATGTCTGGTTGTGTCTCAGTTCGCGATAAAAATTCACCTTGTCATCCTGATGTCTATGACAGAGATAAAGCATTATTTCAGTAAACTCAGTACGAATCTGCGAGATCCTTCACTCCGTTCAGGATGACAATTCTTATTTTTTCGTTGACACATTTAACAAAAAATCCGTTTTGTCATCCTGAGCGGAGTGAAGGATCTAGCAAGTTCGCACTGTCTTGACACTGATAATCCCTTGACGTTGTCATAGACTTCAGGATGACAAGCTGGTTTGGTGGATACAAATGTGTCCCAAGTACATTCGTGTCATTTTATTGCACAAAAATCGTCGCTTAATGATGGCAGTAATGGAAAAGTAATATCACCAAACTGAATTCGATCCGACCTCCTCTTGAACGATCCCGCCGCAAATGGTATGTTGATTTCTCCGACTGTTACGGCAGCCCCATAAAATCATTACAGGAGTTTCCATGTCAGATCCCACGTCTCCAACGAGCGATGAATTGTCCTGTGCCGCGCCTCCCACGGAGCAGGAGCAGGAACGGCCCGCCACCGAATCCGCCACTAGCAACGATCTGACCGATCTCTCCCCTCTCCAGAATCTTGCCGTCTCGGTCACATCTCCAGCCGACGACGGCCCGAATATCACGGTTGCGCAGGGATTATCGGTGCTCAAGGAGGTCTGGTTTGCCAGCAACCGGATGGCGGAGCTTCAGCGGCAGTATGCGGGAAAGAAAATCCCGATTGAAAAGATTTTCGGCGCGCTGCTCGGATTTGGCGATAAGCCGGACCCGCTGGCTGCCGTCAAGGAGCAGCTCAAGGAGATTAACGCAAAGCTCGATCGCGTGCTTGCGGGCATCCAGGAAGTGCAGATGGGATTGCTTGGGCTGGGAGTCCTCACCATTTATCTCGACATCGCCGATTCCGTGTTCCTGATCGAGAAATATTCCGAATCCCTTGCCGATTATCTGGGGGGCGATCCATCGCTGACCGATGCCGACCGGAAGGATTTTATCGATAAACTGCTCGGGGTCAGAAGCGAGCGGGATGGCGTTTCCTTCTGCGCGCAGAAGATCATCAAGCTTGGCCCCAACAGAACGCCGCTCCTTTTCGATCTCCTTTTTCCCTATATCTCCGCCGGCGCAACGCAGGCAAATGCCGCCGAGCGATATGTCAAGGGAGCATTTGTTTTCCGTTACGTGACCGATGTGCTGATGAAGGGATTAATCCTGGAACTCTTCACCGTCACTGCCATCGGCGATCAGACGAAGATGAACCTCAGGACGGAAAAAGTGGTGAAGAAATATCAGGACTGGCTGCGGGCGATGGTGGAGAATAGTTTCCTTCCATTTGCGGAGAAGCTGGCAACCCTCAGGTTCGACGAAGAATTTTTGGGATGCAACATCACACATCAGGATACAAATCTCCCCTTCCCGAAGTGGAGCCCCGCGAAATCATCGATTCTCCGAAGCGCCGATGAACTTGTGGCGCGTCTGATGGGTCGTTCCAAGGGAGTTATCCTCCGAGTTATCCCCATTATCCCCCCGATTGCGGAAAAAGTTTCCGCATCCAGCGGGACGATTTCCGCGGGGAGATATCACTGGGAAGTGTTGACAAAGCCGGGGACCACGCTGACCAGGGATATCGCGCTGGAGAAAATGCGACAGAGCGTACCACCGTTTTTCAAGATGAAAGTCGTCGGTGGGGCGGAACTTGTCGCTCAGAATGTCAGCCGCGCGGAAATTCAGTTTATGGATGGGGCAAATGTCCCTACGGGATTTGATAAATCCCGATTGACATTTCTCCGTTATGAATTTGATGCCAGCACCTGTCCGGAAAAGACGCAGTTCGCTTTTTATCTCGGCAATCCGGCCGTGGTGATGAATTCATTTCCGTTTCTCAGCACCGTGTGGCGTCGTATTTATGTGGAGGACGGGCAACGATTCAACGAAGGGGATAAGGCAGTTCAGCAGGCGGTTCTGGATATGCGCGCCGGGGTATTTGATCTCCCATCGGAAGGGCAGCTCAGCCCCGTGCTTGCCACCTACACGTACGATATGTTCGGCCAGCGGGCGGCTCCGCGATAAGCGGGGAGTGGTGATGTTTGTTTCTGAAAGGCGCGTCACACAGAGATTTATCCGCGTGGCGCGCCTTATCTTATTGTGTTGATCAATTTTTCAGACTGGATCGATTATAAAAGATTTTCTGTAATTGATTAGCGAGGTAGCGCTCACCCAATGGGATAACATCAGTCAGCAGCCGGCGGCATTATGCCGGTTGCAATTGTCGTGCGTAGCGCATCCGGAACGCTCGCGACTCCCCGGCGCTTCAGCGTCGCAAGCACGCTCATCAGGATCGATCGTGTTTCCGAGCCCACGGCCGTTGTTGAGCAATGCGATACTTTTCGCGCGATCACCGCTGGACGGAGATCCCGCTCCGCCTGGTTGTTCGTCGGCACGATGCGTGGATCATCCAGAAAGCGCAGCAGATTCCCGCGGTCGTTGTGACGGCCTAACTCGTTCAGCATGCGGTCATTATCCGGGCCACGCATGCGGCGCGGGCGCAACGCATACCGCAGACGCTCCTGGATGTCAGACGCCCTGGCTCGATATTCCTTCCGCCGGCCAGCATGCCAGTCGTGCCACAGATCAAGCGCCGAGCGGACGATTGTCTGTATTTCCATGGCGAAGCATCGCGATCGGCCCTGCTTCTTCTGCAGGTGATCCGACAGGTTCCGTAGAATGTGCGCCATGCATTTCTGCTGGCGAACCTCCTGAAGTTCTTTGGCATCGTAGCTCCGGAATCGATCGGTGATCACCACACCGACGAACGATGATGGGATGACTTCGCGCACTTCCTCGCCCCGATGGCGCTCTCGGATCTGATAGACGACCGTCCTGTCATCCGAGAAGCCCATCAGCCATGCCTGGCGGCCAGCGATCGACCATCCGGTGTCGTCGCTATGCACCCACGCGGCGGTCGACAATTCTTCGCGCAGCGCGGCATACACATCCTCCAGCGAGCCTTCGGCGACGTGCTGTGCCGATTGGACCAGCGCGACTGCGTTACGTGCAAACCGAAGAGCTCCTTGAACACACCCGGCAATTTCCGCTGCGGAACGCCAATGCCGTAATGCAGCCAGTGCGCGGTCGATGTCACGCGCGGTCCCAACCGGTGCGCGGTTGCGCCTCGCTGATCGGCGGCGACATCGGGATGCTCACCGCGAACGCGGTGATGGCACGTCGCGCACCGTGACCGGCCCATCATGTAACCGGCAATGACCGGCTTCGGCATCTCAGGAATATCCGTGATCGTGACGAACTCTTCGCCCTCGGGTTCGAGCACTCCGCCACAGCATGGCCAGACCGTGGCTTCAACCGGAACAGGTGTCAATGTCGTGATGGCCTCGGGCGCTGGAGCGGTTCGATTGGTGAACACGCCCTGTCGGCCCTTGCGTCCGGGGCGCTTCGGGTTCTGACTCGGCGTCCCGTTCGAGAACAGCGCTGCCGCTCGGTAGCCTTTGCGTTTCAGCTCCTCGATCTGGCGGCGTAATTCCAGCGTCATCGAGATGAATTTCTCGATCTGCTCCACTTGCTTTTGCAGCAGAGCAATCAATTCTTCTCGACTCAGCGATTCCATGGATGTTGTGTCAGCTATTTCGTGCAAAGAAATGGATCGGTTGTCGCTAATCAATTATCGTCCACCTTCTGACCAGGGCAATCGCATTAAAAGTGGTAGGGATAAAAGAGATGCAATGGGAGTAGATTGCGGGTTTTCTCCTCAATCCTTCCGAACGGGCTATGAAGCAGTCCGAGATCCGCGCATCGCTGATGGAGTATTTCGCAGCCCTCATCGATCATCGCATCAACCGGCGCAAGCGCCACTCCCTCATCGATATCATTACCATCGCTGTCTGCTCGGTGATCAGCGGCGGTGATGGACCCACCGACATGGAACTCTACGGCAACGCCAAACGCGAGTGGCTTCAGACGTTTCTGGAGTTGCCGAACGGCATTCCCTCACACGATACGTTCGGACGGTTCTTTGCCGCGCTGGACCCGGAGGCATTCCACCGCTGCTTTGCTGGCTGGATGAGCGCCATCACGCAGATGAGCGAGGGCATGATCGTCGCCATCGATGGCAAGACCCTGCGCGGTAGCGGCGACAGCGCGAACGGCCGTTCCGCGCTGCACGTGGTCTCGGCGTGGGCCGAAGCCAACCGTCTGGTGCTGGCACAACGCGCGGTGGACGGCACATCCAATGAGATCACCGCCATCCCGGAGCTGTTGGAGATGCTCTGGCTCACCGGAGCGATCGTGACGATCGACGCGATGGGAACGCAGAAATCGATCGCGCAGACGATCCGAGACAACCGAGCCGACTACGTGCTGGCGCTGAAGGGGAACCACCCATTGCTGCTTGAGCAGGCCGTCGCGCTGCTGGAGCATCGCGGTGGCCGATCGCTGGGCAGTGGCCGCGGAGTGGGCCGGCCTCTGCTCGATCGCGATGATCGAGCGTGAGCGGCACATCGGTGAGGCAATCAGCATCGAGCGGAGCTACTACCTGACAAGTCTGCTACCGGTTGCCGCAACAATTGCCCGGGCGGCGCGGGCGCATTGGTCGATCGAGAACCAGTTGCACTGGGTGCTGGATGTCTGCTTTTCGGAGGATGGCAGCCGCATCCGGACGAACAACGCCGTGGAGAACCTGGGGTTATTGCGCAAGATTGCGCTGAACCTGATCGGTCAGGAGCCCTCGAAGGGGAGCCTCAAGCGCAAACGCGCCGGCTGGGACAACGGCTTCCTTTCCAGTTAAATGCGTTTGCCCTGCATGATTGTATACCGGTGGTGTGGGAAATGCCGGTTGGACAAGCTGGCAAAACAGAAAAAACGAGAACGCACCGCTCCCCCCCTCCATCCATGCCTTTGTCCATGCGGGTTGCGTGGCAATCTCCCGGATAGTGGTTCCAAATGGTGTTTCCCGCGACATCGCCAACGATATACTACAATTGGATGCGAACCATTCTGCACTATTGGCAAATCTTCAGTTGGTAGTCTGGCGACAAAGTCCTATACTTGACGACCCGGTCCCCCAAGCCGATAATCAGGAATAGTTATGCCACGACACACCAAAAAGCTCCCGAAGGCAAATGCCGTCGAGTTGATGGGCATCGAGGAGCAGCCGATTGTACCAAAAGACCAGACCGCGCCGCTGATTCCGGATCATATCCTCCGGTTTCTCAACGCGCTTCCGATGACCGGGGATTCACTTGAGTGGATCAACGCGTTCCGTGAGGCCCTGCAGGAGATGTTTGGGGATGTTGATAGGGTTGCAGTAATTGTCGACCTGAACTGTGACTTGCTTAACCCTGCAACCTACAGACCGGACCTCGCCATCACCCAGCATATGTCCTCCTCATCAGACTCTTCGGCAAGTGTCGTCACTGCTTCGGAACAAGGCGTGATCAGCATGCCCTCGGAGCGTTCCTTAGAGGAGTTTCGAGAGTTGGGGTATCCGGTGGATGACTATCATCCACCCTTTAGTTCCGATTATTATTTTGGTGGGCAGGCATTTTTAGGCAGCATCTTTCTCTTCCGCGATCGTGTCAAGCCGCCAATTTCAGAACGGACTCAGGTGACTATGTCCGCGCTGGAGCCTTTTCTCACCTTTGCTCTGTCGGATCTGGTAACGCGCAACAATTTCTCAAAGCCAATCGATAGAATCTTTTACGATATTCTGACAGAGGTTGCTATCGAGGCCGGTTTGAGCGTTCAGGACCGTCGGGTGCTCAGCCTGCTTGTGCTTGGTTATCCGTACAAACAGGTCGCGGATCGCATGGATCTCTCGCTTGATACCATTCGGAAACATATGAAGCGAATCTACCGGAAAACCAGAACCGGAAGCCTCGCGGAGCTTTTTGCCAAATATTTCACACCACGTCTCGGAATTCAGGGACTTGGAGAAGACGACAGTCTGTAGCGGGGGGGGGAGTACACAA
>JBDSJW010000539.1:0-6733 GCA_039917235.1 Kapaibacterium sp. (SeqCode)
TTCAACTGGATCACATCCCCCTTCTTCGGAATGCGGACCGGTCCCCAGTTGTCGCGGGTGTAGTGGGCCGATTCAGGGAAGGTGCGAAGGCTGTCATCAGGTTGAGGTAATCCCGGCTCGAACCGCGCGTTTGCTGGGGTGGGCTGCTCCTGGCTGTTGATAAAGACCTTCTTGTTCTTCACCTGGAGGGTATCGCCGGCAACGGCAACGCAGCGCTTCAGATAGTACTGGAACTCATCAGCCTTCCGTTGATCGCGCATGCCGGGGAAGATAAAGACGATAACATCCCCTTTCTTCGGCTCGCGGATGCCGGGGAACCGGTAGTATGGCAGAGGGGTATCGAGGAACGGAATGGTCTGTGGGGTGGAGCCGCCGTAGATGAACTTGTTGACGAAGAGAAAATCCCCGGCCATCACCTCATTTTCCATCGATCCGGTGGGGACCACGAAGGAGGCGATCAGCAGGCCGTTCACCACCATCACAATCAGCAGCGCGCTGACAATGGTTTTCACCCATGAGAGGACCTCCTCACCGAACGAGCGCTCCGGCTCCCCCGGCGTTGTTCCGGCTCCGGGATTCCGGGCGTTGGTGGAGCGCTTGTTGGAGCCCTTCCTTCCCGCAAGTATACGTTTCCGTTCTTCTGCGTTCATAATTGTCTGGTGTCTACTCAACTGAACTTGATGATGCCCCGGCATATCTCCGAACGAAGAAAGCCGCGGGCGATCCGCCCCCTACGCCGGCTCGCGCGATAATGTTACCCTGCAATTTTCTTCACGACGGCTCGCGGCCCGTGGATCGCGCACGCGCCGTTCGCCAGGCTCCGCCCCGGCATATCAGTCATCCATCGAAAGAACGGCGAGGAAGGCCTCCTGCGGGATCTCGACCGCGCCAACCTGCTTCATCCGCTTCTTCCCCTCTTTCTGCTTTTCGAGGAGCTTCCGTTTACGGGAGATATCGCCGCCATAGCACTTGGCGGTCACATCCTTGCGCATCGCCTTGATCGTATCGCGCGCGATGATCTTGGCGCCGATGGCAGCCTGAATCGCGATCTCGAACATCTGCCTCGGGATCAGCTCCCTCAGCTTGGCGCAGAGCTTCCGCCCGTAGCCGTACGATTTCGAGCGATGGATGATCATCGAGAGCGCATCCACGGGATCGTTGTTCAGAAGGATGTCGATCTTCACCAGATCCCCCTCCCTCATGCCGATCACTTCGTAATCGAGCGAGGCGTACCCGCGCGAGCCGGACTTCAGCTTGTCGTAGAAATCGAAGATCACCTCCGCCAGCGGCAGCTCAAACGTCAGATCGACGCGGGACTGCGAGATGTAGGTGGTGTTCCTGTAGATCCCCCGCCGCTCGATGCAGAGCTTCGTCACCACGCCGATATACTCGGCCGGGCAGATGATCTGCGCCTTGATGTACGGCTCCTCAATCGTCTCGATCTGTCCAACCGGCGGCAGATCGGCCGGGTTGTCGATCGTCACCTTCTCGCCATCGGTCTTGGTGACGATATACTCCACGTTCGGGATCGTGGTCACCAGCGTCTGATCGAACTCCCGCTCCAGCCGCTCCTGGACGATCTCCATATGAAGCATGCCAAGGAAGCCACAGCGGAACCCGAAGCCGAGCGCCGTGGAGGTCTCCGGCTCGTAGAGAATCGCGGAATCGTTCAGCGAGAGTTTGCCGAGCGCGTCGCGCAGCGCCTCGTAATCGTCGGAATCGGCGGGATAGAGGCCGGCAAAGACCATCGGCTTCACCTCGCGGAATCCCGGAATCGCCAGTTCGGCGCCATCCTTGGCCGTGGTCACGGTATCGCCAACCTTGGTATCCTTGACATCCTTGATCGCCGCGGTGAAGTATCCCACGGAGCCGCACGGGATCACCTTGGTCCTGATCCGGTCCATGTGGAGCACGCCCGCCTCCTCCACGAAGTACTCCCGCTTGCTGTGCATGAACTTGATCTTCTGCCCCTCGTGCAATTCCCCATCCACCACGCGAACGTAGGTGATGGCGCCACGATAGCTGTCAAAGAGGGAGTCGAAGATCAACGCCCGCAACTGCGCGTCCTGGTTGCCGCGCGGCGATGGAATCCGCTCGACGATCGCCTCCAGAATCTCATCGATGCCGAGACCTGCCTTGGCCGAGGCGAGGATCATATCCTCCTCCTTGCAGCCGAGGAGATCCAGCACCTGCTGCTTGACACCGGGGAGCGTTGTTGCGGCGGAGGGAAGATCGATCTTGTTGATGACCGGGATGATCTCCAGCCCGGCCTCGATCGCCAGGTAGAGGTTGGCGATGGTCTGCGCCTCCACCCCCTGCGTGGCATCGACCACCAGGAGCGCCCCCTCGCACGCGGCAAGCGAGCGGGAGACCTCATAGCTGAAGTCAACGTGGCCGGGGGTATCGATCAGGTTCAGGACATAGTTCGACGTATCGCCCGTTTCCGGCTTCCGCTTGTAATCCATCTGGATGGCGTGAAGCTTGATGGTGATCCCCCTCTCCTGTTCAAGGGGGTTGTCGTCAAGTACCTGGTTGGTAGTCATCTCGCGCGCGGTGATCCGTCCGGTTGTCTCCAGAAGGCGGTCAGCCAGCGTCGATTTGCCGTGATCTATATGCGCAATGATGCAGAAATTTCTAATATGGTTCATAGCAGAGCACGAGGAAGCAGAGCAGACACTCCACTATGGAGGAGTTCTCCACGAAGAAAGACATCAAACATACTCCACAGGCACGGAGTGTGCAAGGGAGTCTCCGTCCGCTCACGATAGTAATAAGCCGATAAACGGCCGCCAGCGATGAGTAGTGTTCCCCCGATCCCGACCAATATCCGCGGGCGTCTCCCACGGAGCTTCTATACCCGCGATGCCCGGATAGTGGCGCGCGAGCTTATCGGCCATATCCTTGTCACCGAAATCGATGGCGTCCGAACCAGCGGAAGGATCGTCGAAACCGAGGCATATCTCGGGGCGGAGGATCACGCCAGCCATGCATACCGCGGCCCCACAAACCGCAACAGACCGATGTTCCAGGCCGGCGGCCACGTTTATATCTACTTCATCTACGGCATGTACTATTGCTTCAACGTGGTAACCGGCACGGAGGACCAGGGCCAGGCAGTGCTGATCAGAGGGGTGGAACCGCTGGAGGGGATCGATGCGATGCGCGAGCGCAGAGACAAAACGCCACGCCGCGATATCGATCTGACCAATGGCCCGGGAAAGCTGGTGATGGCGCTTGGCATCGAAGCCGGGATGAACGGCGCCGATCTGACGACCGATCCCCGGGTCAGGATCGAAAAGGGAGAGATGCTGGCCGATGATGATGTGGTCGCCACGCCGAGAATCGGCATCACCAAGGCGGCGGAGCTTCCGTGGCGATGGATCGCCCGAAGCGCGCTGAAGCCGCGACGCTCTACCTGACCCGCTCCACGCGCCGGATCTCCGGGACGCTGTGGATCAGCGCCTGCTCCACCCCCGCCCGCAGCGTCAGCGGGGCAAGGGCGCAATGTTCGCAGGAGCCCACCATCCGTATCTCGCATGTCCGGGTCGCCACCTCAAACCTGACAAACTCCACATCTCCGCCATCCTTCTGGAGATATGGGCGTATCGATGCAATGGCGGCAAGGATCCGCTCCTCGATATCCGACTCGGATGATGGCCCCGTCGAAGAGTTCATGACGCCCATGTTACTGGTCGTTCCCAAGAATGATCTGCACCGGCTGCTGGGCAGCCCCCATATTTGCGATGGAGATCTGCGCCGCCAGCGCCCGGGCGATCTTCCTGATATTCCCCGCCTCCTCCGATTCCGGGTTCCGCACCACGTACGGAACTCCCTCATCGCTGCCGATCCGCATTTCCATGATCAGCGGGATCTCCCCAAGGAACGGGACGTTCATCTTTTCAGCCGCCTTCGCGCCGCCGCCGTGCGAGAAGATATCGTAGCGCGCGCCGGTATCGGGGGCGATGAAGTAGCTCATGTTTTCGATGATTCCAAGCACCGGCACCTGCACCCGTTCGAACATCTTCAGCCCCTTGCGGGCATCCTCCAGGGCGATATCCTGGGGCGTGGTGACGATCACGGCGCCGGTGAGGGGAATCGACTGGGTGAGCGTAAGCTGGATATCGCCGGTTCCGGGGGGCATGTCGAAGATCAGATAGTCGAGATCGCCCCAGTCAACATCGGACATAAACTGCTTCAGGGCGCCGGAGGCCATCGGGCCGCGCCAGATCACCGGCTGCTCGGGATCGACCAGAAACCCGATCGACATCACCTGAACGCCATGCGCCACCAGCGGCTCGAACTTCCGCTCCCCCTTCTCGTTCGAGTAAAGCCGCGGATGCTGGCCCGCCAGCCCGAACATGAGGGGGGCGGAAGGGCCGTAGATATCGGCATCAATCATCCCGACCTTGCTCCCCTCCTGCGCCAGCGCGACGGCAAGATTGACGGCGACCGTTGATTTTCCGACGCCTCCCTTTCCCGAGGCAACCGCAATTGTGTTCTTCACCCCCGGAAGGATGGAGTTTTCCATCGCCTTCGCGCCGCCAACCACCTGGGCGGTCATCTGAACGTCCACGGCGGTGGCGCCAAGCTGGCGGATATATCCCTCGGCCGCAGCTTTCATCTGATCCTTGACGGGACAGGCCGGCGTGGTCAACTGGATCACGACGCGGACATCCGTCCCGGAGATCGCCACTTCCTTGACAAATCCGAGCGACACGATATCGCGATGGAGATCAGGATCCTCGATCTTCGAGAGCGCGGCGCGCACCTGCTCTTCCGTGATGGTTCCCTTCGACGAGTTATTGCTGAACAGTCCCATAAATATCTCCGGCGATTGAATGTTCCCCTGATGTTCCCCCGAGCGGGCGTGGCTCCCTGACCCGAAATCCGACACCGCTGTCCTGAAATCGATCACGTAATAGAATGCAAACATAACAGCGGCGACCACGATAGCTCTTAATAGATCGTAACCACGACTGACAGAATGTCCCCCCGGCCCGCCGAACCTGGAATACGGAGTGCCAGAAATGGAACGCGCGATCCGACCCCTGGCTGTGAGGAATCGCGCGGACCAGGGCATTTGGACCGGCTGAAAACAGAACGAGCCCGACGCGATTGAACGCTTCGGGCTCGTGAAAATCGAACTGGAACCGAGCTTACATGGCAGCTCCGGGGTTGGCATTTGGCTGATGCTCCGAATGATACTTGATGCCATTTGCCTGATAGGCCAGCACCCCGAGCGCCCACGGATGAGCAACTCCGAGCATCGTATAGGTCAGCAGGACGATCGTCTTCTGGGGATCATCCGGATGTTCCTCCACCTTCACCGTATAGAGGGATGGGAAGAACCCGCTGACGCTTGGATCCGCGATTTCGACATCGCTGACGGTAAACTGCGAATCCGGCATATTTATCAGAACTTCGCCGATTCTATCGAAAATACAGCCGCTGATTGCACGATGGATCACAAAACGTCCCCCTTCCTCCGAACCGAAGGAATTGAGGTGCGTCAGGCCAACAAAGATGGGATGATGCGAGAAGAACTTTGCCACGGAACCCGCGGCGGTGGCCCACACCTTATCCTTTGGCGCATTGACCTCCACCTGCACGGCAATGGTCTTCTCTGGTACGTCCAGCCGACTCAGCAACTCGTTGTGAGTCTGGTTAAGATGATCCTCGGCAACGTTGATGTGACCGAATCTACGGCCGTTGATGCTCTGGATTTTGCTTGGATATTTATACGTGTAATTCATGACCATACCTCACACACTTTTAGCGTAACCTATCAGTCCATTCCCAGTGTCAAATAGTTAACATCTTTTAACCTACTTTAAGTTCCAAATGCGTGCCATTCGCGGAACCACTCTCACCTGCAAAGAAATTACTCTGATTTTCAATTCGCAAGGGGAATGTCAAGGAACCTAAATTAATGCACTGTAATCATTTTAACGTATGAGCGAGCAAATAGTTGAATGCTCTTTGGACATTTCGATCCGCCGATCGCAACATCTCCGCTCTCTCACTTCATGCAATCACAAGTTGATCGCTTTCCTTAAAGGATTCCTAAGCTCCCTTCCAATTGAGACCCCGAACGTGAATAGATGTCACGACACGTGATTGATCTTCCCGTTTTCCCTCCACGTCTCATCACCGGATTGCCACTCCTTCTCCTCTGAAACCCCTCACATGAGAGGCGTTACCTCAATAAACATTCCAACTCGTACAATGGTTACTTTCCAGGCGCAAAAAACAGGACGCGGCCCCTATTCTTCGTAAGTTTACGGCGACATTCGATAACGTCCGGAACCGCAATCATGATCCGTCTATCAAGCACGATCCTGTTGACTCTCGCCTGCTGGGCTGGGAGTCTCCATGGGCAGACCCGTTTCAGTTTCGCCGAGGGGAAGGAATATCACCCTTCGTTCGGGAGGCTTCGCGATACCCTGTTTGTGCTCGACTCCTCATATCTGGAAGTCCGGCTGGACCGGCAGATAATCCTGCATCACTTCAGAAGCGGAAGGATCGATACCTATCCCTGCTCCACCGGCACCCCGACAATCACGGACGGCATCGCCACCAGGCCCGGCATCTTCTCCGTTCAATCGAAGGCGAAGAAAACAATGTCGCAGGAATTCCAGGTCTATCTGAACTACTGGATGGGCTTCGACGGTGGAATCGGCTTTCATGGGCTGGATGGAAGATCGTACTACCGCTTTCTGGGAAAGCGCCCCTC
>JBDSJW010000540.1:0-8052 GCA_039917235.1 Kapaibacterium sp. (SeqCode)
TAGGCCTCGGCTGTTCGGAGGATCATTGTAAGGGTTGCTCCGCTCTCATCCTTCACGCGACCGAAGATATAGGCGTGTTCGCTGGCCCGTGTTGCCTCGTCGGGCCCCGAGGCGGAGATCCCGACAACCATTCTGGCGATACCGCGCGCGGCCGGGAGCTTCATCAGCGAGATCATCGCCGGGCCGATCACCCTCATTGTCGTTGCCAGCATCGGCGGGACGGCCAGATAGGTGTCGATGTTCGGTATGCCGGTGGAACGATAGGCCGTGACAAGATCCCCCAGCGGCAGCGGCAGCAGCGTTCGCTCGCCGAGCGGAAACCGTTCAACGATTGCCCCGCGGCCAAATCTGACGGGGATCAGCATCCCGTTACGCCGGACCATCCCTCCAAGGTGGGCGCTTTCGATCGACGAACGGAGCGTTCCCGCCGATGGGGTCGTCAACGCGTCGATTCCCAGTTCCAGCTCAACGGCCTCCGGCATGCGCTTCGCCAGCTCGGCGGCAAGGCAATCGGTCGGCACAACATCGAATCCGACGCCGGAGATCAGCGCCACTCCCCGGCTCGCCGCCTCCCGGTCGCGCGCGAAGGTCGATTCAAATACCGATACTTCGCCGCTGATATCCAGGTAATCGGTCCCGCCGGCGATGCACGCCTTTATCATCCTTGTGCTTGTATGGACGAACGGCCCCGCCGCGTGAAGGACCAGATCCAGATCGGCGACGGCGCTCCGCAGTTGCGTTGCATCCTCCAGATCGACAGCGATTGAGCGGAGCCCGAATCGCTCGGCGATGGGGGCCAGCTTCTCCGCCGAACGCCCCGCCAGAATGGGGCTGTGTCCCCGGCGGACCGCCTCCTCCACGATCAGTTTCCCGGTGAAGCCGTACGCTCCGTAGATCATCCAGTTCGAGTGTTCCATTGTTGAATATAGAATGATTGCGATCCCCATCTCCTATCAGACTGTTGAAGGACGTCATCTGCCGCGTCCGGGGACGTTTCAAACGTCCCCCGACATTCACCGTTCGCTCACTGCGGCGTCCAGAAGGACGCCTCATTCGTTCAGGTTCGGCCGCCTTGCATCTGATCGTTGTTGAACAGTCTGTGCATTCGAAGTAATTCAACAGGCTGTTATGAAGAATCTTCTCCTCCTGCTCCTTCTTGGAATCCTAAGCGTTCGGATCGCGCATGCGCAGGTGATGGGGATCGATACCCTCTTCACCCGCTCCATGGAGCACGATTCCGGCGGCTGGACCGCCGGGGATGCCACCATCTCCATTCCACTCCCGGACGGGCGGACGGTATGGCTGTTCGGCGATTCCTATCTGACGGCGGTGCGGAGCAGCGATCATACCCTCGCATGCCTTTTCGATGTCAGGAACGCGGTGATGATGCAGCGTGGAAGCCAGTTCACCACCATCAACGACACAACGGCGCAGGGGGTGGAGCGGACCTATTTCAAGGATGTTCCGTTCGATAATACATCGGTCTACTGGCCGGATCACGGGATTGTGCAGGGGGATACGCTCTTCGTGGTGCTGGACAGGATCATGAACGACGCCAGCCTGAAGTTCCTGGGAAACTATCTGGCGGCGATCCATCTCCCGGAGATGCGGCTGGTATCGATTGCCCCGCTTCCCGACTTCAACGGCATCGGGTTCGGGAAGGGGATTGTAACCGATTCGCTCTCGGGGTATTGCTATATCTACGGCAACAAGGCCAACTGGATCGTCTTCGAGCCGTATGTGGCGCGGTTCAGGATCGGCGCCATCCGCGGGGCGTGGGAGTTCTTCGATGGGAAGGGGTGGTCGGCAAGCCCCGCATCGGCGGCGAAGATATCGCCATACGGGGTCTGCGCCTCCTTCAGCGTGGTGATGATCGGGGGGAAGTACAGGATCATCTCCCAGGAAAACGGCTATCTGACCCCCGGCCTCGGCAGGCATATCTACGCCTACAGCTCGGCCACGCCGTACGGCCCGTTCACCGGCGAGCGGCTGTTGTACACGATCGAGGATCGCTACAAGGGGGAGTATCTTGTCACCTATAACTCGGAGGCGCATCCGCAGTTTGATGATGATTCCCTGGTGATCTCCTATAATGTGAACGGCAACGATTCCACATGCAAAAAGAATGTCTTCACCGAGCGGCTGGACCCCTACTGCTACCGGCCGAAGTTTATCAGGGTTCCCTACGCGATGCTGGACTCCGCCCCCGCCTCCGGGGCCGACGCGGAGCCCGCGGGACGATCGGTGGCGGTCTCCCCCAACCCGGCGAGGGGGAAGGTGACGGTCGATCTGGGTGATTTCACCGGCGAGGCGGTCGATCTGGCGCTGGTGACGATCGATGGCCGTGAAATGCTGTCGCGACGGTTCGAGGGGCTTCCGTCACATTTCCGTACCGAACTTGATCTTCAGGGGGTGATGGCGGGGGGCTATCTGCTGGTGATTCGCGCGAAGTCCGGGGTCTGGCGGAGGAAGCTGGTGGTGGAGTAGCCCGGCCGGAGGAAGAAGAGCAGGATCGGAGATGGGGGGATGATTCCCCTTGAATCGGCGGAATGGTTCGTCGTTATCGATTTTCCACGTTGCGGCGGCAAATAACCAATGAGCAAACCCGTCACCGCAACGCACTCTTCCCTTGTCTAATCAGCCCCTTTTGCTTATATCACACGTCCTGATTCTGATGGTATACGCTGGCAATGTCTAATCTTATCCTTTCCGATAGCGATGGTCATGGCGCTCTGCTGGTGCAGCCGCCAAAAACCAACTTCTACTACTCGTTTTCGCTGCTTCCGCGGGACGAGCGGGAGGCTATGCATTCTGTC
Organism: Kapaibacterium sp. (SeqCode); assembly: GCA_039917235.1. GTDB lineage: Bacteria > Bacteroidota > Ignavibacteria > OLB7 > OLB7 > JAFDZV01. The sequence goes on from JBDSJW010000540.1 coordinate 2,817, forward strand.
TATGCCTTCTGCCGTTACGCCGATGATATCATCGATGAGGATGAGGCGGAGCCGGCGGAGCCGAGCATCGCCACGCTTCGGAAACGGGAGCGGCTGAACCGGCTGCGGGCGGAGGTGGAGCGCTGCTATCGGGGGGAATCACGCCATCCCATCCTCCTCCCTCTTTCAACCGTCGTCCGTCGGTTCCAGATTCCGAAGCAGTGCTTCCTGACGCTGCTGGATGGGATGGAGATGGATCTGGTGAAGGATCGCTACAACACATTCGAGGAGCTGCGGGAGTATTGCTACTGCGTTGCCTCGGTGGTGGGGCTGATCTGCATTGAGATTTTCGGCTATCAGTACGAGGAGACCAAGGAGTACGCGGTCAACCTCGGGATAGCGCTTCAGTTGACGAACATCCTCCGCGATATCAAGGCCGACGCGGCGCGGGGAAGGATCTACCTGCCGCTGGAGGATCTCCGGGCGTTCGGGTATACCGAGGAGGATCTGATCGCCAACCGGTACAACCTGCCGTTTATCGAGCTTATGCGGTTCGAAACCCGTCGCGCGCGGGAGTTCTATGGCAAGGCACGCGCCGCGCTGCGGCCGGATGAGCGGAAGACGATGTTTGCCGCGGAGATCATGGACGCCATCTACTACAGGATGCTGGAGAAGATCGAGCTGAACGAGTTCAACGTCTACTCCCGCAAGAAGATATCGGTAAGCACCCCCCATAAACTCTGGATCGCGATCAAGCTCTGGCTGGTTACCCGCGTGCTGACCAACAGAAAGACCGTTCTGGATTGATGAACGACGTACCCCGAACTCTCTCTCTTGAATCCCATGATACATCTGAGATCGCGCTGCCTCGCCATTCTTGCCCTCTCCATCCTCCCGGTCATCGGCTGCTCCAGTGTCGGCCCCGATGTGATCGATCCCAAGACGACGGAGCGGACGGAGACATCGCTTATCGCAATAGAGAAAGGGAGCGGCGGGGAGATTCTCCGCTATAGCGAACAGAGTGGGGTTGTCAGCGCCAGCGATTACTCCAATGCCAATGGCGGCGCGGGGCTGAATCATGTGGATGCAGTCTACGAGCAGTTCGACAGCCTCTATCTTCATCATCGCGCCACCGGCCAGATCTCCGTCCTGAGCCTGAAGAGCCGGAAGCAGGGGAGCAGCATCACCGGATTCCCGATCGATGCCGCCGGCGGGTTCGATGGCATGGCGTTCAGCAATCGCTCGCAGGCATGGGTGATCAACTATGGAACCGATAGCCTCTATCAGGTCGATATCTGGGCCAACAAGATTGTTGCCTCCACCAATATCCCCCTCCCCGGGAAGCCCACCTGCGTGGGGACCGATGGCAGAATTGTCTTTGCCTGTACCGAGCTTCCGGACGGCACCGGCCGCGTCTCCTTCCTTGAGAGCAACGGCGGCGGGATCTTCCCGATAGAGAAGACGCTCGATTTTCCGTCGCCGATCGTCTATGCCGCGCAGAGCTACGACAGCACGCAGATATTCCTCCTGAGCAGCGGCGGCCCCACCGACGATGCCAAGCCGACGTTCTATATCGTCAACCGCGACGGGCTGAACCCTGATGGATCATTCCCGATCGAGTCCCCCGGCATCCGCTCGTATATCGGAAAGGAGCCCACATTCGCGGCGACCAGCCGGAGGGGATATATCTATCTGGGGCTTCCCAATGCCATCGTTCAGGTCGATCCCGTGGCGCAGACATCCATCGATCTCTATCCCGGGAATTTTCCGGTGATCGGCGTGGATTACGATAGCGATCTTCTCTACGCATATTCCCCCGGATCGCTGGCGATCAAGCGATATACGAATGCCGGCGAGCAGCTCTCCGACGTCACCGTTCCGGGGGATGTAAGCTGGATCAAGTTCATCTCCACCGGAAGAATTCCGTAACCGGGCCGGATTCGTCCGGGGAACGCACGATCTCATGCGCCGGCCTGTTCCGGCGCTTCTGTTATCATGCCGACCCGATTCCCTCGGTGCGCACCGCACGGGGTATCGCGCGTGGGCCTGGAACCACCTCCAGATTCGGCCGCCTTGTGGCTGATCCTCCTTGAACAGCCTGAGTGCCGGAAGTAATTCAACAGGCTGCTATCAATCTCTCTGCTGTGGAACGTTCAACACCGATGCCGGCACGGACACGGAACATCTGCTGGCTCCTTCTCCTCCTTGCCATCTCCGTCGCCGTCTATTCCGCCGGCCTTCGCATCGACTACAACGGCGATGATTTTCAGTTTGTGTTCGACCGTCCATCGGAGAAGATCTTCACCTTCTTCCTCCATGCCACGCCGTTCAACGGGTTCTACCGCCCCCTCCAGGCGATGGTGCTTGCGCTGACGCAGACATGGTTCGGGATGGAAACCTGGCCGATCCGCGCCATCAATCTTCTTCTCCACGGCATCCTCTGCTGGCTTGTCTATCTCTTTATGCGACGCGAGCGGTTCTCCGGCCTCCAGGCGGGAATCGGCGCGCTCTTTATGGCGGTTTCGCAGGCCAACGCGTCGGCGGTGCTGGGGAACGACACGCAGTCGCAGATCAGCGGCGCCCTCTTCGGATGTCTCAGCCTCTGGCTTCTCCACACCTATTACCGTGATGGCAAGGGGTGGGGCCGCTATGCGTTAAGCCTGCTGGCGTTCTATCTGGCGCTGATCTCCAAGGAGAGCAGCGCCGCCCTTCCTGCTCTGGTCGCGGTGGTGGTTCTGTGCGATAGCGGCGAGAATTTCAGGAGCGCGCGCGGCCTTGCCAGGGGAGTCGCATGGCTCCTGCCATACGGTCTGCTGACGGGGATCTATCTCGCCATCCGCGCCACAATCGGCCTCCCCGGGCCCACGCTTGGATCGGAGCGGTATGCCTTCCATTTCGGGCTTAACATCGTGGTGAACCTGGCGCAGTTTCTCTTTGCATGGGGAACGCCGGTATCGAGCGTGACAGGCTATCTGCTGGTGGCCGAGCGGGGAGTGCTGCCGCTGGCGCTTATCGGCGTCGCCACGCTGGCGTTTTTTCTCCCCGTCGGCATCGGCCTGTGGCTCTCGCCCAGACGGAAGCTGATCGGGTTGATGTTCCTCCTCGCGCTTGTCGCGCTGGTGCCGGCGGTGTTTCTGAATCACGTCGGCGAGCTGTATCTCTATAACGCGATGCCCTACCTCTCGGTGCTGGTCGGCATCGGGCTTGGGGGGGTGATGGAGCGGAGCATGGGAAAGCGATGGGCTGCGGGGCTGATGGCGACGGCCCTGGCGGCGTTCCTTGTCGGCCATGTGATCGCGGTGCGGGAGAAGTCGCTCTTAATGAAGGAGGATGGCGATCGCGCCACAACACTGCTGCGGCAGATCACGCCGTATGCCGTTGCCGCCCCGCGCAACGGGATCATCTACCTCCTCAATCCCGGTGAACAGGAGATAGCCTATTCCACATTCCTTCTGCCGGGGTTCAAGGTGTTCTGGTACGGTGAGAATATCATTCCGCATATGGCTGGAAGGAGCGATATCGCCGCCTCGGTTATCGATCGTGATCAGGTTGATCGCGTTATCGCGGAGCGGCCCGGCATCATCCTGACGTATGACCCCGCCACGCTCCGGCTCCATGAGTGGCATCGCGATCAGTGACGAAGTGTCGTCATCGGCCTCCGTTCTTTATCGGCAATCTTTTTTCTCCGAAATTCCATCCGCCAGAACATTATCTATCACGGGCCGGAGCCGATGGGAACGCCATTTACAATCAGGGAGCGCGTCCGCTGGAGCGATTGCGATCCCGCGCAGATCATCTATTACGGCGCGTATATCCGTTTCTTCGAGATCGCGGAGACCGAGATGTACCGCACGCTGGGGCTTCCATACGCCACGGCCTTCCAGTCGCTCGGCTGCTTCCCCATCCGCGGCACCTATCACTGCGAATACCGCTTCCCCGCCCGCCTGGACGATCTGATGGAGATCGCCATCTGGATAAGCTACTGGGGGGAGAAATCACTTACGGTCTCCTTCCGGTTCAATCGCGTCGATGGCGGGGAGCTGCTGGCCGAGGGCTACTGCAAGCTGGTAACAGTTGGCCTTGCCGATAAGCGTCCCGTGCCGATTCCCGACCGGCTTCGCGAGGGGTTGCGCGCCTATACCGTGACGGACGCCCCCGCGGCCGCCGATGAGCGCGGCGCTGTTTGAACGCATCGTCATTTCCTGCTACCTTCGCGGGCATATGAACGGTGATGGCGGTTCCCCCATTTCCTCCTGTCACCGGACGGCAGCCGTCCGGCCTCTTCTTCCTTTTTGTAGCACACTATCCCGATGATTCGGAATCCCCTTGCGGTCTCGCACCGCGGCGGCCGTATCGATGCGTTGCATTACGGCTCAATCGTGGTTGCCAATTCCTCCGGCCACATCCTCTACTCGGTCAACGACCCTCATTTTCCCACCTATCTTCGCTCGTCGATCAAGATGATCCAGGCGATTCCCGTGGTGACAAGCGGCGCCGCCGATCGTTTCGGGTTTACGGATGCGGAGCTTTCCGTCTGTTGCGCCAGCCATGTAGGCGCGGATTATCATGTGGCGACGGTGAGCGGGATACTTGCGAAGATCGGCCTTGGGGAGCCGGCGCTGGGCTGCGGCGCTCACGAGCCCGACAACCGCGCCGAGCGGAAGCGCCTGCTCTGCTCCGACACTCCCCCCACGCAGCTTCACAACAACTGCTCCGGCAAACATGCCGGCATGCTGGCGACCTGCATCGCCATGGGGTGGCCGGTGGAAAGCTATCTGGAGATCGATCATCCACTCCAGCAGTTGATCCTTGATCTGATGGCGGAATATTCAGGCATCGCGCGGGAGAATATCGGCATCGGGATCGATGGCTGCTCGCTGCCAAACTTCTACATGCCGATCTCCGGCGCCGCCAGGCTGACAGCCCGTTTCATGGAGAACTCCGCCGATCCCGCCTCCCCCGACAGCCGGATTCTGAAGGCGGTGGTGGCGCGTCCGGAGATGATCAACGAGAATGGCGGTTTCGATACCGAATTGATCAGGGCGATGAAGGGGCGGGCGATGGCGAAGCGCGGCGCGATGGCGATGTATCTGGTGGGGATCAACAGCCAGCAGCACGGGCCGATCGGGATCGCGGTCAAGCTGGAGGATGGAAATATGACGCCGATGCCGGTGGTGATGATGCAGGTGCTGGAATCGGTCGGCGTCCTTTCGCACGAGGAGATTCAGGAGCTGGAGATCTTCCGCACTCTCAATCT
>JBDSJW010000541.1:0-4829 GCA_039917235.1 Kapaibacterium sp. (SeqCode)
ATACCGCAGAGGCAATGATGGTATTCGGCTTTTCATGTATATTTGTGCGCTCCCAACCAAGAGCCCCGCGGATATACCCCGTCCCGCCATCTTGCTTGCATCAATATCACGGCGTCCAGCGCATCAGGCGTCCACGCTCTCCCGGATCATTGATCATCTAATTCGCATGAGCTCAGAAATTCTTTCGAATGCCATCAGCCGCCGTAGCCTGCTCAAAGGGCTTGGTATGCTGTCGGGAGCGGTTGCTACCGCTTCAGCAATTCCGATGGTGTCAAGCAAGGCATTTGCCTCCGATGCCGTTCGGATGCTCTCCGCGCATGGAACCTTGAAGCTCGGTGTTCTTCTTCCTGACTCATGCTTCTCCCCTTCGCCGGGCACCAGCATGATGAACGGCATAGACCTGTACCTGAACGGCCTCGACGGAAGGATCGCGGGACGGAAAGTGAAGGTGGTCGCGGAAAATATCGGCAGCGGCATCAACGGCGCCGTGCGCGGCTCGCGAAAGCTTGTGGAGGAGCAGGGAGCGGATATTGTGATCGGGATGATCAACTCCAGGACCACCCCGCTGATTCGCGATATCTACGAGAAGAACGGCGCGGTCCTGATCGAGACGAACATCGGTGAGAGGATTGCTGATGATAGGAGCAAGAGCGATCATATCTTCCGGAACACGCTGGACAACACCGCCGCGAACTACGCGCTTGGCCGCTGGGCCGCGCAGAATCTCGGTCGGCGGGGAATGATCGCCGGATCGTTCTACGAGAGCGGTTTCGATACCATCGCCGCGTTCCGCGCCGGATTTACATCCGCGGGGGGAACCATCGTCGATGAGCAGATTTCCTGCTCCCCCGCTACCATGAAGCATATCTCGTGCGTGGTGGCATCAATCGGCGAGCGGAGGCCTGACTTCGTTTATGCCCTCTACTCGGGCCATCCCGCGGTGAGCTTTATCGAGGCATACGGCCGGAAGGGGAAGCATGCAGGCGTGCCGCTGATCGGCTCCGGGTTCCTTACCGAGGAACGGCTTCTGGTGGATGCGGGGGCGGATGCAAACGGCATCAGGAGCGCTCTTCCCTGGTCGGCCGCGTTGCAGACCGCGGAGAATCAGGAATTTACCGAGCGGTATCGCGCAAAAATGGGCCAGCTTCCGAACGCGTTCGCGCTGCTTGGATATGATTCCGCCCGCATCGTTGCCGAGGCGCTGACGGCGCTGGATGGCGATACCGGACGGCCATCGGAGATTATCGATGCATTGCGGCGCGTCAAGTTCGACAGCCCGCGCGGCCCGTTGACCATTGCGTCGGGAACGCAGAGCGTGATCACCCCCCTTTATCTCCGTGAAGTTCGCACGGTTAATGGTACACAGGTCAATCAGGTGATCGGCACCCTTTCCCTGCCGACCGATGTCTCGATGATCGTGCCTGGAGGAAACAACTCCGGCTGGCTGACCCCGTACCATACCGTCTGATCCAGCAGGCCTATGTAAATCCCGACGGTGCGGGAGATTTGCTCCCGCACTGTAAGCCCCCATGCTGCACAACCACAAAAGAATGGGAACGAGCCTCCCTCCCAATGCAATGGCTCCGATTCCAGTTGACTGTTCAAACGACCAGTGCCGTGAGAATGTTTGACCGCATACCATCTCGGCTCTCTGAAGACGCATGGCGATAAACAGTCGCCTGCTCACTATTATCAACGGATTTTTGGAGATCATTGTATGTCAGAACCCTTTGTTGGCCAGATTATCACGGCTGGCTTCAACTTTGCTCCTCGCGGATACGCCACCTGCGACGGACAGCTTCTCTCGATCGCCCAGAACACCGCGCTCTTCTCGCTGCTCGGCACCACCTTCGGCGGCGACGGACGCGTGACGTTCGGCCTTCCCGACCTTCGCGGTCGCGTGCCGGTGCATCAGGGACAGGGACCGGGGCTTACCAACCGCACCATGGGTGAGGTTTCCGGTTCGGAGACTGTCACGCTGATCAACAGCGAGATGCCGATGCACAACCATCTCATGTCCACCACCAACGTTGCTGGTGCCATCGCCACGCCGAACGGCAACTTCCTGGCAGCCAGCAGCGATCCGAACGCCGTAACGTCCTACCGGCCAACGTCTGATGGTTCGACGCTCAACCCGCAATCGATCGGCCTTGCCGGCGGAAACCAGCCGCACACCAACATGCAGCCGTATCTGGTGATCAACTTCTGTATCGCAATGGAGGGGATCTTCCCATCCAGGAACTAGCACACCACATCATTATCCATCAATGGTCCCAGAGCCTCCAGTCAATGGGCTCGGCACCATATATTCAATCGCATGAGCGGTACATGCGCCGCTCATCACACCAAATCTTTTACAAGGAGAATCTGTAATGGCAGAACCTTTCATCGGTCAGATCATCATGACCGGCTTTAACTTTGCTCCTCGCGGATACGCCACCTGCGATGGACAGCTTCTCTCGATCGCACAGAACACCGCGCTCTTCTCGCTGCTCGGCACCACCTTCGGCGGTGATGGACGCGTGACATTCGGCCTTCCCGACCTTCGTGGTCGCGTGCCGGTGCATCAGGGACAGGGACCGGGGCTTACCAACCGCACCATGGGCGAGGTTTCCGGCTCGGAGAGCGTCACGCTGATCAGCAGCCAGATGCCGATGCACAACCATCTCATGTCCACCACCAACGTTGCTGGTGCCGTCGCCACGCCGAACGGCAACTTCCTGGCAGCCAGCAGCGACCCGAACGCCGTAACGTCCTACCGGCCAACGTCTGATGGCTCGACGCTCAACCCGCAATCGATCGGCCTTGCCGGCGGGAACCAGCCGCACAATAACATGCAGCCGTATCTTGTAATCAGCTTCTCGATCGCACTGGAAGGGATCTTCCCATCCAGGAACTGATCGCGGTTGTCTGGCGGCGCACTGCGCGATGGCGCATCGCCCCATGCACTCCATCAACCTGTCTGTGAACCACCGGCCGGAGAGGCACTCCGCTTCTCCGGCCGGATCGCAACCGACACGATAACCTTTTCTATCCCACACTGATTCTCATGCCCACCCGCCCGTTCGATATTCTCGATGCCCAGTCGCGCCCCATCACGCTCCGCCCGGAAACCCCGGCCGACGACGATTTCGTGCGCGACCTTTATGCGATCACGCTCCAAACCACGATGCCGTTCGATGAGATGAATATCTCCCCCGAGCAGTTCGCGGCCATTACCGTCGCGCAGATTCAGGCGCAGAAATCCCACTATGCAATCCACTATCCCCAGGCGGAATACTCCATCCTTCAGCGCGGTGATAGAGCGGTGGGAAGGCTGATCGTTGCCCCGATGGAACACAAAATCCTTCTCGCCGATATCATGATTCTGCCGGAGCATAAAGGCCAGGGCACCTGCGCCGCCGTGATGCGGTACTACGTAAATGAGGGAATCCAAAGCGGAAGACCGATCAGGCTGTCGGTGGAGAAATGGAACGGTGCAATGCAACTCTACCTGCGCGAGGGCTTTGTGGTGAAGGAGGAGGCAAGCACTCACTACTTCATGGAATATGCGGGAAAGGAAACTCAGGAGGAGATGCCCGGATAGCGGGCCCGGTTATTGAGAGTGCTACCCCGCCGGGCGCTCCATGAGAACCAACAGGATCCGCATCCCCGGTAACAGATGAAGCTCCCCGGAAGGTGCTTCTGGAGAGCTTCATCATTCATCACCTGCTTCAACCACCACTCTATCCAAACACCGCCTGATACGTAAACCCATCTTCATCGCGACCGATCGGGACGATAAAGATCGGAGTGCGGCCAGTGGCATCATGATTCAAAGCATAGGTTCCCTGCTCCAGAAACTGTGTCGGAAGGCTGGTGAAAAGGAGATGAAACGGATCGATGCGTACCGTACTGGCCTTCCCCTTCTCGCCATTCCTCCCATCATCAGGATGAAGTTGTTTGGCCTTCGCCTCCACCAGCTTCAGCGCCAGCGGCTCCCCATCCGTGACATCGATTGTGAACATCTCGTTCACCAGAGGGGCGAACATATCGAGCGTTATCGAGTTCTCCATGATGATCCCATTCCTACTGAGAAGTGTACACGTTGATTGTAAACAGGAAGGGACATCCCAGTTCCTGAGATGCCCCTTCGCTTATTCATGGCGCCCAATCGATTGCTGACAATCGATGATTACCAGCCGTACCAGTTGCCCGCGCCGTCGGAATAGAGGCGGCGGTTGCCGCCGGCATTGCCGAATGCGATGTTGTTGTTTCCATCGATCTTATCGGTGCCGTTCGGCTGGATCGTCAGAACCGGAAGAAGTGCGTTGTTGTACTTCTCGATCTTGATGATCAGGATCTCACCAACAGTCGTTGCCGGCTGCAGGTTGACCGTGAAGTTGGTTCCAGCGGACATGTCCACACCGATGATGTCATCGGCGGCAACCACGTTGTAGCTGGTGTTGCCGGCGTTGGCAATCACACCAGTGCGGTTGAAGAGGATTGCACCACCACCAACCGCGGCCCACGAAAGGGTCGCGTTGTTGCCGGCAACCGCCTGCACCTGAAGCACCTGGTTGGCAGCCGTCGGAGCCGTGTTCGGCAGCGTGTAGGTAAGATCGGCCGCCTGTGCCTGCGCCTTGAATGCGGTGTAGTTCACGCCGCTCCCCGAAGGCTCAAGGAAGCGAAGCTCGCGAGCGCTGTTGTCGTTGTTGCCGAGCGCATGATGCGCGTTGGTCGTCGTGAACGTCCCCGCGGCGATGTCGCTACCCTGGATGGAGCCCGTCAGGTTCAGCTTCGAGTAGGAGATCGCAGCCGCGGCCGAGATGTCGGCGTTGGTGATCGTG
>JBDSJW010000542.1:0-4879 GCA_039917235.1 Kapaibacterium sp. (SeqCode)
CGCCACCTCCATGATCGCGTCGCGGCAGGCTTCAAGGTTTACGCCACCGCCGTTGGTGATCAGCTTGATATTCTTTTCCACAAGCTGCGGAAGAATGGCATCGATGGTGGAGATCAGATCCTTTGCATAGCCGAGCTTCGGGTCCTTCAGCTTCTGCTTCTGCATGATCGACATCGTGACCTCGGCCAGATAATCCATCATCAGATAATCGATCGGCCCGTTCATCACCTGATCGATCGGCGCGGTGAGCAGATCACCCCAGAAGCCCTGTCCGGAAGCGATGCGAATCATTTCTTTCATCGAGTAATCTCTACAATGATTGAGTGCAAAAGGATCGACAAAGCTACGAATCGGGGGGCGTATGCCGGCCTCCGCGCTACAAATAAATACTCGGCTGGGGGGGGACGTTCGAAACGTCCCCCGACATCACAGCTCACTACCGGACAATCGTTATGGGGCGGGATGCCACGCCGTACGCGGTTTCCATGCGGCAGAAGTAGATGCCGCTGGCGATGCGTGACAGATCCATCGTCGCCTCCTCCTCCGCCGCCTCGCGATGGCCGTCGATGAGCGTTGCCGTAAGGCGACCGCTTGGATCGAAAAGCTGGATCTTCAGCGCGGATGGGGCATCCAGCCGGTATGTCACGTGAAGCTGATTCCGTTCAGCCACGACGCTTGAGAGCGCGAACTGCTCGGAGACGCTGGAGACACGTTCGACGCCGGCCGCCGCGGTGGTAAGCGGAACAAATGCGGAAAAGATATTGAGATCGCCATCGCCGTTGCGCCCATCGCTCCAGACCGGAATGGCGTACCCCTTCGTCGTCAAAACCTGTGTGTACTCACCAATGCCGAAGCCGTTGTTCAAATCGCCTATCGTCCCGGCATCGGTAGGCTCGCTGGAGACCGGGAAGCTCTTCGAGAAGGTCTTCCCCCCATCGAATGAATAGCTCATATAGTAATCGGTCCTGAGCTGGTCGGGATCATCGCGCCGGTCATACCAGGTCAGCGCCACAATTCCATTGGGGCTTACCGAGATGCTGGAATAGTACTGGTTGCGCTCCACGCCGCGCGGATCATCGTTTGCAATGATCGGCGTGCTCCATGTTGTTCCGCCATCGGTGGAACGGGAGAAATAGATATCAAGCCCATCGCCGAACCGCGATGTGAAGCCCTCCGATGTCCAGGTGAGATAGAGATTTCCGCGGTTGGCGCTGTTGGAATTATCGACCGTGAGCTGCGGGCATGGATAATATCGCGTGGAAAGAATCCCGGGGATCGTCTCCTCCTCGGCACCAACGGAAAAGCGTGGCGAGTAGAGATCGCTCACTTTCCGCGGGTTGGAGAAGGTCTTTCCCCCGTCGGTGGAGACCGAGTGCCAGACCGCGTACTGGCTGGAATCCCGTGTCCCGAAGAAGGTGACATGGACATCTCCCTGTGGATCGACCGCCACGTTGGCGAACTGCACCATCTTGAAATCATCGGTGGAGACCGTCACGGACTGCTGCGTAAAGCTGTTTGCGTCGGGATCTTTCCGGCGCACCACGATCGTGGGAATCGGCCGGTCATGCCCCTGCTCCACAAACGCCAGATAGAGCGTATTGCGTCGCGGGCCGGTTGTACGGTCGATTGCCAGCCACTCCTTGTCGTACACCGTCGCCAGATTCTGCTGCTGCGCGGGAAACGTGGAGAGGGCTATCGAGTTGGTATCGGACTGCTTCCAGGTAGCGCCGCCATCGGTGGAGGATGCCCAGAAAAGGCCCCATCGCATCGTCTGGAAATTGCTCGACTGATAGTAGATGCTGATCCAGACGATGTAGGCAGTGCCGTTTTCATCGTAGCCGAGGATCGGATCGCCGCCGCCGAGAACCATTGGCAATGTCACTTTCGGCAACGTCTTGAAGGTGCTCTTCTTCCAGCTCTTCCCGAAATCCCTGGTGTAGTAGATCGGGCAGACCAGCCCGTAGTTGGCGGTGGAGTTGGACTGGATGGGCGAAACGATAAGGTTGTTGCTGTCCAGCGGGTTGATCGCCGCATGGACCTCGGACTCCACCCCTGAGCCCCCGCTCACGATCGATTCGCGCTCGCTGAAGGGAATCGATGGCGTCGATTGAAGCTCGGGCGATTCCCCCCTCCCCGATATCAGCAACCGGATCTGTTCCGGCGTCAGGCGAATCTTCTCCGCCAGAATCTCCGGCACCATATTCAACTGCGCCGAAGCGCCCACGGAACCAAAAGCGACGATAAGCAGGAGCGATGATAGAATTCTGAAGGCACTACGCATGAAAAATCTCCGAATGAATCAAACACCGGCGGAGTGAGAATAACTGCGTTCGAGCGATAACCCTGATGGCGGATGCAATGGCGCCCCCCGCCACCGGCGATGATGATTGAACAGATGCAAAACCCGAAAACCGGAACGAAGGCGGAAGAACAATCGCTGACGCTGAAATGAAGTTTCGAATATCGCTGATCCGGCGATAGCAATCAACCGATAACGCCGGCATCCCGATCCCCCGGGAAATGAAAAAGCCCCGCTCGGATATCGAACGGGGCTTTTCGCAATAATCACCAACCGAGCCGGAGATTACTCCCCCAGCCCGGAATCCTTCACCACGTTCCGGCGAACGCGCTTGGCGGACTTGCCGTTGCCGGCCTTCTCCCCTTTGGCCGCGAGGGATTTCGTCGCGGTTTTCCGGGGAGCAGGCTGCTTTGCCATGATCTTCTGCGCTATCGACTTCGCCTGCATGAAGAGGAGAAGATAATCGCGGCCGCCGGCCTTGGAATCGGTGCCGGAAAGGTTGAAGCCGCCGAACGGATGCACTCCAACCAGCGCGCCGGTGCACTTCCGGTTCAAGTAAAGGTTTCCCACGAAAAACTCGTTCGCAGCGCGCTCCAGCTTCTCGGGATCGTTCGTGTAGACGGCGCCGGTAAGTCCGTAGACCGTTCCGTTGGCGATCTTCAGGGCATCATCAAAGTTCTTCGATTTGGTCACCGCGAGGACCGGCCCGAAGATCTCCTCCTGCGATATCCGCGCGTTCGCCTTCACATCCACGAACACGGTCGGCAGGATAAACCATCCGGGACCATCGGCCTTCTCGCCGCCGGTGAGGAGGCGCGATTCCGATTTGCCAATCTCGATATAGTTCAGAATCCCCTGATAAGCCCGCTCGCTGGAGACCGGCCCCATGTAGAAATTATCCATCGGATCGCCGACCATCATCGACTCGACGCGATCCTTCAGCTTCGCGATGAACTCATCGTAGATCTTCGCATCCACGATGGCCCGCGAACAGGCGGAGCATTTCTGCCCCTGGAACCCGAACGCGGAGAGGGCAACGCCCTCAACCGCCGTATCAACATCGGTATCGGCATCGACGATGATGGCATCCTTCCCCCCCATCTCCGCCACAACCCGCTTCAGCCAGATCTGATTATCCGGCGTCTTCGCGGCCCGCTCGTTGATCCGCTTGCCGACCGCCGCCGATCCGGTGAAGGAGATATAGCGGACGCGCGCATGATCCACGATATAATCACCGATCTCGCCGCCATGCCCCGGAATAAAGTTGACAACGCCCTTCGGCAGCCCGATGCTCTGGAGGATATCCATAAAGAGCCACGCCATCATCGGCGAATCGCTGGAGGGCTTCAGCACCACGGTGTTCCCGGTGACGAAGGAGGCGGAGGTCATCCCCACCATGATCGCGAACGGAAAGTTCCAGGGGGGAATTACCGCGCCGACGCCGAGCGGCAGATATTCCAGGCGATTCATCTCCCCCGCCATCGGAACCACCGGCTGCGGCCCGCCGTAGCGGAGCATCTCGCGACCGTAGAATTCCAGGAAGTCGATCGCCTCGCCGGTATCGGCATCAGCCTCGCCGTAGTTCTTCCCCACCTCGCTGATCATCCATGCGTTGATCTCGTAGCGGCGCTTCCTGATCTCCTCCGCGGCGCGGAAGAGGTAATCGGCGCGCTCGGCCGCCGGAACGGTCTTCCAGCTCTCGAACGCCTTGGCCGCCGACTGAATCGCCTGCTCGGCGTGATCGCGCGTGGCCAGGTTGAAGTGCCCGACCACTTCGGAGATGTTCGCCGGGTTCAGCGAGTCGATCGATTCCCCCGTCTTGACCTTCCGGCCGTTGATGATCAACGGATATTCCTTGCCGAACTTCTTCCGAACGCTTGCCAGCGCCTCCGCCTGCTTGCGGGCGATGGCCGGCTTTGTGAAATCGAGATAGGTCGTTGGAGCGTACTCTTTGAGCTTCTTTGCCATGAGGTTGTCACGTGCTTCCAGGTGCCTGATATGCAGGGATGAACTCCTCTGCGAGAATGAATTTTACAAAATTAAAAAAAGCCACGGCCACGGGTTGTACTTAGTTGTGAGTGAATGAGATGGTAAAGGGGTGATGTGGCCGCCACGGTTTCCACGTCGAGTGGCTCCCATGCGCGCGCGCTATTTCACCGTTCGCGCCAGCGCCTCGATGGAGGCGGCAAGGCTGGCTGATGATGCCGAAAATGTGTCGATGCGGACATTCGGCTCGGCGTCGCGGAGGAGATAGGGGTTGCCGAAGTTGAGCACCACGATCTGCTTCTCCAGCGCCTGCTTCACAATCGCCTCCTGATCCTCCGAAAGCCCCACCGCTCCGGCATAGCCGCGCGGCTTCACGAACAACGCGGCGATCACCGATCCGGCCGATGCAATCGCCGCCATGATCTCCGCCCGATCCTTCTCCGGCACGTCCGGCGTGATAATGATCCCGCTCGCCTCCCCCGGATACCACGCCGAGAAATATCCGAACCATTCATTCGGCTTCGGGTTCTCCTCGGTATCCACGAACACAAGCACCACCAGCGGCGGATAGAATCTCCTGAGCCGGCCGGCGAC